>CAZDDB010000032.1:0-18307 GCA_964504105.1 uncultured Acidobacteriota bacterium | reverse complement strand
ATCGCTGTGTGAGAGTCCGCGCACCAGCGTGAGCCAGATGATCTTCAGATCCAGAGCGAGGGACCAATTTTCTATGTAGTAAAGGTCGTGTTCGATCCGCTTTTCGATGCTGGTGTTTCCGCGCCAGCCGTTTACCTGCGCCCAGCCGGTGATCCCGGAACGCACTTTGTGGCGGAGCATATACTGTGGAATTTGACCCTTGAAATACTTTACAAAGAAAGGGCGTTCCGGACGTGGACCGACCAGACTCATATCCCCTTTCAATATATTCCAGAATTGCGGCCATTCATCGATGTACAGTTTTCGCAAAATCCTGCCGCCCGGAGACACGCGCGGATCGTCCGGTCCGGACATGACTGGGCCGGTGTCCATCTCCGCGTTCCGGTCCATCGTGCGGAATTTGTACATCAGGAAAGACTTGCCATCCAGTCCCATCCGTTCCTGCTTGAAAAAAATCGGACCGCCGGAGCGGTATTTTGTCAGCACAAAAATAATAGGAAAGAAGAATGCCGTGATCGCGAGTCCGAGTATCGAAAACACAATATCCAGGAGCCGTTTGACAAAGGAATGCATGCCCCGCAGCGGCAGATCGCTCAAATTGATGATCGGCACACCATCGAGGTCTTCGATCCCGGCGCGGATCGCGACGTATTCCAGAATGTCGGGAACAACCATGATGTCCACGATTTCGTTTCTTGTGGTGTGAAGGATTTGCATCATCCGGTCATGCGCGCGCAAGGGTAGAGCCAAAAACAGATAATCGATACCAAGCTGGTCCACCATCAGCGATACTTCGCTGGTCTTTCCAACGATGGGGATTCCGGCAACCACGGCCTTGCCAGGATTGTCATCCAGAAATCCGATGACATCGTAACCCAGCTCTTCGTGTTCCAGAATTTTGTTTGCCACTGTTTCGCCAAGACTGCCGGCTCCGACAATCAATACTTTCTTGATGTTGTAACCGCGTTTGCGCAGCGCTTCGAGAATGCGGCGGATCCCCGCTCGCATGAGCAAAATTCCGGCAATGTCCAGAATCATGAAGTACAGAAACAATACGCGCGCCGGCTCATAAGCGTCTTCCGCCGCAATCCCGCGTTGATGGTAAACACGATAGTAGAGCAGGACACCCCAGGCAATGGCTACCGCAATTCCAACCGAAGCCGTTACCGAGAAGAATTCATCGATGTAGGAGCGCGCACGGCGGATCTGGTAAAGACCATGGAAGTAAAAAATGACCGGCCAGACTCCGATCAGGAGTGGGACCACATTCAGATATTGCTGGAAAGCAGGAATCCCGTATTTGACTGGAATCAGGTTTGTATAGAAACGGAGGTAATAGGCAAGAAAGAATGCAGCGCACGTTGCAAGAATATCGCCCACAACGTAGATAAATTGCAGAACATTGCTTTTCCGGTTACCCATCTCTAAATCTTTTGGATGAACGACTGAAATTCAGCTTTGAAACGCTCGGGGGAAAAGCGCAAGGCGGACTCGCGCATAAGCGGTTTATTAAAGCGTAAAGTACGCGCCCTGTCAACCATTTCACTCAGAGACATTACGCTTAAGTCATTGAAAAATAAACCGGTTTCGCCATCGCGGACGCTTTCGAGCGCCCCGCCGCGGCCGTATGCGATCACAGGGCATTGGCAGGCGAGCGCTTCCACGACCCCGATTCCGAAATCTTCTTCTCCGGGCTGGATCACGGCGATTGCTTTCCGGTACAGTTCGCGCAATTCAGTGGATTCGACTCTTCCCAGGAACTCGATATTCGATCCCGACATGCTTTTCAACTTTCCGATTTCAGTTCCGTGTCCTGCAATCTTCAGACGGTATCCAAGCCGGTTGAATGTCTCCACCGCCAGATCGATCCGCTTGTAAGGCACGAGCGCTGTCACGATCAGGAAAAAATCTTCGCGCTCTCCATTCAAAGGGGCAAAAAAATCCACATCGACCGGAGGATAGATGACTGCAGATTCGCGCCCATAATATCGCCGCACGCGGTCGGCAACCGCGCAAGAATTGGAGATAAAGTGATGAACCCGCTGTGAGCTTGCAACATCCCAGGAGCGCAAATAATTTACGACAGGAGTGAGCAGCATCCGTTTCCAGGGAGCGATTCGATGGTTTCCAAGATAGTCGTCGTAGTGGCTCCAGATGTAACGCATCGGTGTGTGGCAGTAGCAAACGTGAGTTGCGGTCGGAGATGGAATCACTCCTTTCGCAACGCAGTGACTGCTGCTGACGATGAGATCGAAATCGCGCAGATCGAACTGCTCGATCGCTGTTGGAAAAAGGGGTAGATAGCTGCGATAGTGCTGTTTTACCAGAGGCGCATGCCGCAGTAACGAAGGGAGGATCCGGTGCGACTCGATCTTTCCCGAAACCGACCCCCGGATGTGGACGAGCGTATAAATGGGCGCTTCAGGAAATAGATCGCAAAGCGATTCCAAGACCTTTTCCCCTCCCCGCATTCCGGTGAGCCAGTCGTGGACCAGTGCGACTTTCATTTCAGCAGCCCGGAAATCTTCTGACGAAACATTTCAAAGCTGTAATTCTCCATGACCGCTGTAAACTGCTTGTGAACCACGGCGACCAATTCCGCAGGGTCAGCCGATCTGAGCCACAAAAGCAATTGCTCAAGATTTTCCGGGCAATCATACACCAACGCCGAGGTGCGAAGAGCAATGTTCTTCAGCTCGCCCGTTCCGCTCAGAATCGTAATGCAGGACATCGCCATGCTTTCGATGGCAACCAATCCAAATGGTTCCGGCCACCGGGAAGGGACCAGCGATATGTGGATCGGGATCGCGCGAATCGTCTCCTCCAGATTTTCTGTCTTTCCGTAATACAGGATGTTTGGAATGGAATTCCTCTTGAGCCGCTCCAGAAATTCGCGACCCGCGAAATCGGGATCACCGATCACATAAAAATCGATGTCCGGTAACTTTGGCGCAAGTTCCAGTAGGATGTCCTGACCTTTTTCGGGTGAAATTCGGCCGATCACAGCGGCATTCAGTTTTCCGGGCTGTTGAAAACGATCTTCAAAAGAAAGCTTTGAATATGCGGGTGAAAGAGAGTTCTCGATAATCCAGAGCTTCGGATTTGTTGCGGCAGCAGGTTCCGATGCGATGAACTGCTCATATGCATATTGTGAATTGAGGATCACTGAATCGGTACGTTCGCTTTCCAGAATTCGTGCCAGCAGCCGCAATTCTGTCCGGGGGTGAACCAGATGCACATGATAGAGAAAACGCCTGTGCATCCATTGGGAAAGAAGAAACGCGGGAAAGTAGAGTCTCGGCCCGTTGACGTAGATCAATTCCTGTCTGCGGAACAGGTACAAGAACCTCAAAAAGTAAAGCGTGTAAAGCAGCATTTTTAGGGTATCGAGAAGTCCTTTGCGTCCCGGTGTCAGATTCAACTCGCGGATCGGGATGATCCGGATCTTCTCTCCATATAGCGAACGAACTTTTCGTTCGAGTTCGTCCCCTCCTGGAAACATCGCTGTGACTTCGTGACCCTCCTCCATCGCCACGTGGAGAATGTTTAGAAGAATCGCCTGCCCTCCGCCGATCTTTGCGTATTGATCCAGAAACAGACACTTCATTTGCCTTCCATTGTAACGGAAATCTATTTTTGGAGTCGCGGGCCTCCGTGCCCGCAACAAGTGGATAATCCGGGAACGGCGGGCAGGGGCGCCCGCCCTCCAGTCTTGATTAGAACCAGATCAGCTGAAGCATTTCCCTGTTCGTTGCGAACTTCAAAGTCAGATAGAGCTTCAGAATCAGCAGTTGCATCGGACTGTTGTGTTTGCGGTAGTAGTGAAGCTGACTCTTGCGGATTTCGATGTTACCCTGTTTGCGATTCTGATCTACGCTTTTGTTTCTTGCATGAACAATTCTGGCAGTCGAGAGGTAGACAACGGAGTCCCCGCGCTCAGATACGCGTTTGCAGAGGTCAACGTCCTCATGGTACAGAAAAAATACCGGGTCAAAACCGCCAATTTCACGATACAGGTCAGTCCGGATCATGAGCGCGCATCCGCTGACAAAATCAGGAGCGAACGTGCCCTTCTCACGGATCCATCTTTGTACCTGCTCCGTTTGTTCATTTTGCATTCGCCTCTTCTGCCGCGCTTCCTGGAAGATCGAAATGTAGGGGCCAAAAGACAGCTGGATGGAACGGTCCGGATTGAGAACTCTGGGAGCTGCAATTGCGGCGTCCTTCATGATCGCGAGGAGCGGAGTAACGCAATCCTCGATAAACTCACAATCCGGATTCACAAAAAACAGGCAGGGCGCTTTCGCTTTTTTCGCAGCTAGATTGTTTGCTCTTCCAAAGCCATGGTTTTCCGGAAGTCTCAGGTAGGTGACGCCGGGCAGTTCCGCCGACAGGTTTTCCACGGAATTGTTATCCGCCACGATCCATTCATAGAGATTCGCCGGGAGATGAGACTTCATCGAATCAGAAAGTTTTCTGAGGTCATCCGGCGTGTTGTAGTAAACGGTGATAATACTAACTTCGGGTGGCAAGCAAACGCTCCCAATCTTCGGAAACCACCTGCGCGGTTCTGTCCCAACTATACTCCTCCACCAGCGCATTTCCTGCGCGGATCAAGCGAGTCCTTTCGGTTGCGTCGTTTAGACATTGTTCCAACGCTGTTCGCACGTCTTCTGCAGAGATCGATTTTGCAAAAAGCGCCGCATCGTGAAAGATCGTATCCATGGCCGGAGTAGAGGACAACACAGCGGGAATGGAATAGGACATCGCTTCCAATGGAGGGATTCCAAATCCTTCATACTCGGAAAGATAAACAAATACATCGGCCATCCTGTAATAATCGTGAAGCATGTTGTCCGGCGCATAATCCAGCAACTGGAGGCGTTGCTCGACCCCGAAGTGTTTGCCGATTTTCGCGAGGTCCTGGTACGGATGGGATCTGTTTCTTCCGATGATTACCAGGAAGCATTCCGGTTCCATCCGGCTGACTGCTTCAATCAATACGGGGACATGCCTGCGGTTGAACACGGATCCAACGTAAAGAATCACTTTCCGGCCGCAAAGGCGATACGTTTGCCTGAGCGTGTTCCGTTCGGAAGGATCGAACCGCCGGCGCTCAACGCCGTTGCTGGTAACCAGAACGCGAGATGCCGGAAGACGGAACCTGGAGATCAGTTCGTCTCGCACATAGGCGGACACTGTGTAGATCCGGTCCGCCTCACGAACGGAACATCCGGTGTTGAGCTGGCGCGAGATTCTTTCTTTGTGAGAGAACCACTCGGGATTCCGAAAGAAAGAAATATCGTGGACCGCAAGCACTTGAATCCCCCGAAAGTGCCACGGCGCTGAGTTGGCAGGGGAGAAGAACAGGTCCACCTTCCTGCGATTCAGCTCTCTGCAGAGAATCCATTGCTGCCACAAAAAATTCATCGAATCCGATTTCAGCAAAATGTGTTCTGCCTCAACCGCCGGTAGAGATTGCGGGATCTCTTTCTTGAAGTACAGTTGCAGCTTTGCTTCCCGCGGAAGTGTGATCCGCTGCAGGATGTTGCGGACGTACACTCCCACGCCGGCAGGTTCTCCTTCCAGTTCCCGTGCGTCTATTCCGATCATCATACGTTTCTGTAAATCTCGAGAGTCTTGTGCGCAGTGTCATGCCAGGAGAATTTCTGAACAGATTCTTTTCCCTTTGCAACCAGCGCCTGCCGGAATCCGGAATCCGAGTAGAGAGCCTGCATTTGAGCATACAGATCTTGTGGTTTGACGGGATCAAATGACAAAAACGAATCGCCGCCGATCTCTTCGAATACGGGGATGGCGGATGCGATCACTGGGGTCCCTGCTGCCATAGCTTCCAAAATGGGAAGACCAAATCCTTCTTCCAGCGAAGGCATGATCAGTGCGATGGACTGCTGATACAACACGCGTAGATCCTGTCTGGAAACATAACCCGTGCGGATCACACGTTCTGTAAGCAGATCGCTCCAGGATCCGGTGTTCCATCCTTCCGGACCTGCCAGCACAAGCTGGATCTCTTCTTTGAACCGGTGAAATGCCTGGAGAAGCGTGCGCAGATTCTTTCGCGGCTCCTGTGTTCCGACAAACAGGAAATAGGGCGACCGGATTCCATGTCGATTCTTTGCCAGAGTAATTTCTTCCTGTAGAGAAGGCTCCGCATAAAAGAGATCGGCGCCCAGATGGATCGTGTAAATCCGGGAGGAGGCGATGCCAAGATGCGCTACCAACTGCTGTTTCGTGTGCTCCGAGATGGCGATGATGGCGTCACTTTTCAGACAATGCTGCTTTGCCAGGGCAGGATAGTCCCGGCGGATCTCCCGGACTGTATCTTCAGGATGCAGATAGAAATGGAGATCCATCACAGTGGTAATTTTCCGGGCGCGCTTTGCGGGCATCAACAAAGGAGTAGGAGAGTGTGTCACATGAAGATTTCTGTTTAGAAGCAGTTCGACAGATGGCCAGGAAAAATGATTCCATGCGTAGTTCAGCGCGTTGACAGGCCAGCGCTGATCATGGATTCGGAAGTTAGGCGCGTAAGCTTTTTTCGGAAACCGTTCCTTCCAGGAGCTGGAAAACAGATGATACTGATTCTGGTCGTCGATTTCCGCGAGCGCACTGACCAGATTCTCCAGATACACACCCACACCGGTTGCGGAGGAAAGAGCCGGCCGCATATCAATACAAATTTCCATAGGAACAACCACGGAGACACAGAGGCACCGAGAAAAAATCTCTGTGTCTCCGTGCCTCCGTGGTTACATTTTGAAGATGCTGATTTCCTGTTTCAGGATGCTGGTTTGTTCGAGCAGCAAAGACAACGCGCGGTCCATTTCTCCCACAGCATCGAGATTCTTCTGGTTAATCTCCTTGAAAAACTCAACGATTTTCACGATTTGCTCGCTTCCCTTTGCCTGCTCCCCTGTGGCTTTCATGATGTGACTGACCATTTCAGTGACAGTTTCCATTGCCAGAGAAATTTGCTTGCTTCCCTTGGATTGTTCGACCGTCGCGCGGTTTACCGACCCGGTCATTTCCCGCATATTCTCCACTGCGGAAATGATCTGTTCGCTTCCCGCTTTTTGTTCTGCCGTTGCTTTTGTGATTTGCGACACCATTTCCCGCACCTGCTCGATGGTCAGATTTGTGGATTGGATCCCCCTGGATTGCTCCACCGTTGCGCCGGCGATCTCTTTGGCCATGTCCGCTGAAGTGCGCGCAGAGTCCAGGATCTTCTTCAGATTCTCACCCGCCTGAACCGAAAGGCGGACTCCATCTTCTACAGTATTAGATCCTCCCTTCATGCTTTGCACCGCATTGGCCACATCGCGTTGCACGGCTTTGATGAGCGCGTCGATTTCTTTCGTGGAAGAAGCAGTGCGTTCCGCGAGCTCCCGGATTTCTTCGGCAACAACGGCGAATCCCTTGCCATGCTCGCCCGCCTGCGCGGCAATGATGGCAGCGTTGAGCGCAAGCAGGTTTGTTTGCTCTGCGACATCATCGATCACAGTCAGAATTTTGCCGATCTCTTCCGAGCTGCTTCCCAATTTGGAAATGACTTCACTGGCGCGATGGACAGTCGAACGGATCCGCTCCATCCCTTCCATCGTCATTTCCACGGACTTCATTCCCATTTCCGCATTGGAGCGTACCTGTTCGCTCAGATTGTGCGAGCTGGCAGCGGTTTTTTCAACCTGGCGGATCGATCCTTCCATCTCTTTGATCGATGCGGCAGTATCCGCAATCAATTCTCCCAACTGCTCGATACTTTGATCCACCTGCTGGATCGAGGAAACCATTTCAGTAATGGAGGAAGCCGTTTCATCTACAGAGGCCGAAAGACTTTTGATATGTCCGCTTACTTCTTCCGAGGAAACCGCCATTTCCATGATCGAAGAAGATGTTTGTTCGGAAGAAGCGGAGAGGTTCTCAACGCTTTCAGCGACTCCTTTGAGCGAGGAATTCATCTGTGTAATAGCGGAGGAAATTTCTTCCAGAGAAGATACCTGGGAGTGCGATGATTCCAAAAATTGGATCGTACTCCCTTGAATTTGGTCGCGTCCCTGGTCCACGCGAACAGAAGCATCTCGGATCCGGCGGATCATGCGACTGAGGTTTTCCGCCATTCGATTAAAGGATTGCGCAAGCGCCCCCAGCTCATCGCCGGACGTGGCTTCCACCTGCTGGTGCAAATCACCCCGGGCAATCTGGGAAGCGGCATCGGCGATTCGCACTACCGGCGCGCTGGTGAGGCTGGTAAGCAGGGTTGCAGCTGCAAATCCAAGCAGGACGGCCAGCACAATCGAAACCATGAAGAGCAGGATCATGCGGTCCATTGCTTGATCCAGGGTTACGGGTGCAATCGCCATTCGTACCACGCCCACGATCTTCGCGGTGTCCGCCCTCCTGGAATCCTTTGTGGAGCCAAGCTGCGCGATCTCCATACTCTCGGCCGGCCGCTGCAGAAGCCGGATCGGTTCGTAAAAATCGTACAGCTTCTGACCGTCTACTCCGTGGATCAAACCGCCCTCCGGGGCCGAATGAGATAAGATCATGTTCACGTCGAATCTGGAATAGGCACGAGGCCGTCTGGAAGGATCGCTTTGCGCCAGGAACTTGCCATCTGAAGTTTGAATGATTTTTCCCCGGGTGTCGATGAATTCCACATACTCGATCCCCTGTTCCGTCTGCATCATTCTACTGATCATAGGATTCAGCTCATCCGCAAGTCCGAGTCCCACCTGGTATCCATGAGATTCGGCAAGGCGGCGGACGATCACGGCGCCTCGTTCCAGCAACTCCTTTTGCAGGCTGTTTCTGGCCACCAGCAGCAGGAGAATGCCCAATCCTGTCAGGAGCAAGGCAAGAACGATCACAAAACCGTTCAATTTGAAACGGAGACTTTTATCGCGAAACCATTTCAGGGTCATAAATTTCAAAATGCAAAATTCGAAATGCAGAATGCAAAATTGCGAAGAGACTCAATGCGGCTTATGGCATTTTGCATTTTGAATTTTGCAATTTGCATTTGCGGCCAGGCCGCCTTGTTTATTGATAGACCTTGCTGGCTGCGTCCTGGATGTTTCTAGGAATGATGATATTGAGCAATCCAGCTGCTTTCAGATTCAGGATGATCTTGGGTTTCTGAAGCTCCGGAGTGCTGAGTCTTGACGCAGGAGTTCCTTGCAGGATCTTGTTGGCGAGATCACCGGCCGCTCTTCCCACTTCAACTGCGTCCACGGATAAAGAAAAAATGGCGCCGGCGCGCACAAACCGGTCATTTGGTCCAACGATGGGGATCTGTCTGGAGAGTGAAGTCGTACCGATGTAACGGATGACTTCTTCCGAGTTGAGCGAGGGATCAGGCGGAATCCACAACGCGTCACATTTGCCGATCAAGTCCGTCATTGCCTTTTGGATATCCTGACTGGAAGTAATGGGGGCAGCGATCAGGGTCATATTTTCATCAGAGGCGATCGATCGCGCGGAATTGATGAGCCCGTCATTGGCAGGTTGTGTGTAAAGGACGCCCAGCCGTTTTGCTTTCTTGAAGATCGTTCTTAACAAGGCAAACTGCTCGCGGACCGGAACATTCAATGGTACTCCCGCGATCTTGTCCCCTTTTAACCCGAGTTTCTCCGGATTGACGACCAGACAAAAGACAAGCGGAACATCCGGAAAGTTGGCCTTCAGAAAAATAGCGGCCTGCGTTCCGATTGCCACCATCAATCGAAAGTTGCTTGCCTTGATTGTGTCTAGAATCTGAGTCTGATTCGAGCCGTCTTCTGCAAGATCGAATTCCTGACGGTTTTCGAAACAAATGCTGGCAAAACCGTTTCGCGCATCGTTAAACGCGAAGGACCCCGCGCTTTTTACAATAGCTACGTCGGAAAATGCAGGAGTGATCGAAATCAAAAGGACGACAAAGGAGTACTGAGCAAGACGTCTCATGTTCTCGTCGTTTACACCGTCCCGCCAGGCAGCGGAAAACCAGCCTTTTTACTATAACCGAAAGATTGACAGAGTCAACATCGAGAAGAGGCCACAGAGACTTTTGCGACGGTTCTACAAAGATCGGCGGGGATCGAGACGATCACGAAGAGCATCGCCAAGAAGGTTCAAGCACAGGACAGAAAGGAAAATTGCGAGACCGGGAAATACGGTGAGGTGTGGAGCATCCAGCAAATGATTCTTTCCATCGCTTAGCATGCTTCCCCAGCTTGGTTGAGGAGGTTGGACACCGAGTCCCAGGAAACTAAGGGCAGACTCGGCCAGGATAATTCCCGCAAACCCGAAACTGGCCTGTACAATCAAAGTGGGGAGAAGATTCGGCAGAACATGGCGGATTAAGATCCTTGCCGGTGATGCGCCGATGCTGAGGGATGAATTCACAAAATCCAATTTTCGCAGTTTTAGCGTTAAGCTGCGCGCAAGTCGTGCATACGCTACCCATCCAAGGATGATCAGCGCCGTGACCACACTGCCCATACTGGGTCCCAAAACCGCTATGAGTCCGATGGCAAGCAGGATCCCGGGAAAGGCAAGCAGCACATCCGCTACACGCATCACAACTTCATCGATCCAGCCGCCGGTGTATCCGCAAATCGATCCGATCACGGTACCAGCGAAAAGCGAGATCGACACAACTATCAGCGAAATCAACAGCGAAACCCTTCCCCCTGAAAGAAGTCTTGAAAGGATATCTCTGCCCAATTCGTCCGTGCCGAGGGTATGCTGCCGGCAGGGGGAAAGCAGCCGGTTTTCAAGATCGATCCGCGAGTAGGGAGCAAGCGGCAACAAAGGGGTAAACAAACAGGCAGCGAGCAATATCAGAAGAACCAATGCAGACAGCAATACGACCGGTTCGCTCCTCATTGCTCCAATGTAGCACTTTCTTGACTCACGCATAACCTTCCATTAGAATCAAAATGTCCCAAAGAAGGTTCCTGACCGCACGTAACTCTTTTTTATGTCGGGACTTCGAGACGCAGATGCCATTAAAACTGGGCGAGCTACTAGTCCGAAATAAGTTGATCTCCAAAGAGCAACTGGACAAAGCGCTGTATATTCAGAAGACGAGCGGCAACAAGCTCGGATATGATCTCGTCAAATTGAAGTTTGTTACCGATGAGGATATTGCCCAGTGTTTGAGCAAACAGTTCGGGATCCCGGCCATCAACCTCTCTCACTTCGAAATTGATCAAGCGATACTGGATCTGATCCCCGTCGAAGTTTGCCGCAAGTATGACCTGGTTCCCGTCAACCGTACAGGGGCTGTTCTTACAGTCGCAATGGCTGATCCCACGAATATCCGTGCCATGGACGAAATCAACTTCATCTGCGGTTATCAGGTGGAGCCTGTTGTAGCATCAGATTTCGCGATCCGCGAATCGGTAGATAAGTATTACGGCTCTGCGCACGCTCTGGAATTGAAGCAGGTCATGCAGGATGCTATGGCCGAGAAGGCAGCGCAAGCCGGCGAGAGCGCTGACGTTGAGGTTCTTGAGGAGACGGACGAGCTCGATCTGGCGCTGCTTGAAAAACAGGCAACCGACGCGCCTGTCATTAAGCTTGTGAACAAGGTCATGTACGATGCTCTCAATGAAGGGGCCAGCGATATCCATATTGAGCCGTATGAAAAAGAGTTCAGGGTGCGTTATCGCATTGACGGCGTGCTTTATGTGAAGTTGAATCCGCCGCTGAAACTTCGCGATGCGATCATTTCGCGCATCAAGATCATGGCGAAACTCGACATTGCAGAAAAGAGACTGCCGCAGGATGGACGTATCAAGATCAAAACGCGTCACCAGGGAAAAATCAGGGAGCTTGATTTTCGGGTCTCGGTCCTTCCAACTCTCTTCGGCGAAAAAATAGTGCTGCGGCTGCTGGATCGTGAAATGCTGAAGCTGGACATGACCAAGCTGGGATTGGAATCGGATTCCCTGAAAAAACTCGAGAAAGCGATTCTGAAACCATATGGAATGATCCTGGTTACAGGTCCGACGGGAAGCGGGAAAACAAATACGCTGTATTCTGCCATGTCACGCATCAATACTCCGGAAACGAATATCATCACAGCAGAGGATCCCGTGGAGTTCAATATTCCCGGAATCAATCAGCTGCAGGTGAAGGAGCAGATTGGTCTGAACTTTGCGGCGGCGCTTCGTTCCTTCTTGAGACAGGATCCGAATATTATTCTGGTTGGTGAGATCCGCGATTTTGAAACGGCAGAAATCGCAATTAAAGCGGCGCTGACCGGACACCTGGTCTTGAGCACTGTGCACACAAACGATGCTCCGAGCACGGTGAACCGTTTGATGAACATGGGGATTGAACCATTTCTCGTGGCTTCCTCTTTGCTCTTGATTGTTGCGCAACGTTTGATTCGAAAAATCTGTCCCGAATGCAAGGAAGAATACCGGATTCCGTTGGAAGCGCTGGTGGACATCGGGTTTACGGAAGAAGAGGCCAGGAACGTTACCATTTACAAAGGCAGGGGATGCCCTTTTTGCGGCAACACGGGCTATAAGGGTAGAATGGGTCTGTTTGAAGTTCTGGAGATTTCCGACAATATTCGGGAACTGGTACTGGTGGGCGCTTCCGCGTTGGAGATTCGCCGGAAAGCGATGGAAGAAGGGATGCTTACGCTGCGTGGAAGCGGTCTGGAAAAACTGCGGAACGGCGAAACAACAATTGAGGAAGTGCTTCGTGAGTCGGTAAGCTGAGAATCCGGGAAACCGGAAAGGAGTCTTTATGTCGGTTACGCTGCATCAGCTCTTAAAACAGATGATCGAAATGGGAGGGACGGACCTTCACATTACCACGCACTGTCCGCCCCAGGTACGGATTGATGGCGCACTTCGTCCGTTAAGCGAGCATCCTCCCATGACACCGGTGGATACAAAGCGGTTGGCATACAGCGTGTTGACCGATGCGCAGAAGCACCGTTTCGAAGAGAACCTGGAGCTGGATTTTTCATTCGGGATGAAAGGTCTGGCCCGTTTTCGTTCCAATGTGTTCAGTCAGCGTGGCGCCGTGGCGGCTGCGTATCGAAGAATTCCGTATGAGATTCTTTCGTTCCGGGAGCTGGGCCTTCCACCGATCTGCGAGAAGCTTTGTGAGAAGCCGCGCGGTCTGGTTCTTGTAACCGGTCCGACCGGAAGCGGAAAGTCTACAACCCTGGCCGCAATGCTGGACAAGATCAACCGAGAGCGGCACGACCACATCGTAACAATCGAAGACCCGATTGAATACCTGCATCAACACCAGACCTGCATTGTGAACCAGCGTGAACTGCACGCAGATACACATTCATTTGCGAATGCGTTGCGCTCTTGTCTGCGTGAAGATCCCGATGTTGTGCTGATTGGAGAAATGCGCGATCTCGAAACAATTGAATCCGCGTTGCGAATTGCGGAGACAGGCCACCTGACGTTTGCTACTCTGCATACCAACTCCGCCAGTGGGACAATGAATCGTATTATCGATGTGTTTCCGGCGCATCAGCAGTCACAGGTTCGTGCCCAACTCTCCCTGATTCTGGAAGGAATTCTCTGCCAGTCGCTTCTTCCGAGGGCAAGCGGGAAAGGACGGAGTTTGGCGATGGAGGTTCTGATTCCGAATGCGGCGATCCGAAATCTGATTCGCGAAGACAAAGTGCATCAAGTGTATTCAGTCATGCAGACAGGCCAATTAAAGTTCGGGATGCAGACTTTCAATCAATCTCTGGCTACGCTCTATTTCAGAAAAGAAATCACTCTGGACTTAGCTTTAAGCCGTTCGTCTCATCCCGAAGAGCTTCAGGAGATGATCAATCGCGGTGCCGGAGTGATCACTTCCAACGTTGGGCAGGGCCGCGTGAAGGCATAAGGAAGGAGGGGATACAACATGCCAACCTTTGAATGGAAAGGAAGACGGGGAGATAAGATTGAAGGCGGCGTAATCGTCGCAGAGAACAAGGAAGCGGTTCGCGCGCGTTTGCGGCGTCAGCAGATTATTGTCACTCAGGTAAAGGAACAGGGAAAGGAAATCGCTTTTCCACTGCTGCGCGGAGGTGTTTCACACAAGGAACTTGCGGTTTTCACCCGTCAGTTCTCGGTCATGATCGATGCTGGCCTCCCGCTGGTACAGTGTATTGAAATTCTTGGAACGCAGTCGGAAAACAAAGTCTTTCAAAAAGTGCTGCTTCAGGTGCGTCAGGATGTGGAAAGCGGGGGGACGCTTGCCGACTCGATGCGCAAGCACCCGAAAGTGTTTGACGACCTGTTCTCGAACATGATTGCCGCAGGCGAAGCAGGCGGTATTCTCGACACCATTTTGCAACGTCTCGCGAACTACATTGAAAAGGCGGTAAAACTGCGCCGCGCTGTGCGTTCAGCCATGATTTATCCGACGGCCGTTATTACCATTGCGGCCCTCGTTGTTTCGATCATTCTTTGGAAAGTCATTCCAACCTTTGCCGCACTGTTTGCCGGACTTGGCGCCGAACTTCCTCTCCCGACACGGATTGTCATCGCTCTCAGTAATTTCCTTGGACGCTATTTTCTGCTGATCGTATTTGTCTTGGTCGCTACGCTTTACGCCATTAAGCGTTATCACGGCACATATAAAGGAAGGCGCGTGATTGACGGTTTGTTGTTGAAGGCGCCGGTCCTGGGGCTTGTGCTCCGGAAAATTGCCGTTGCGCGTTTCTGCCGAACCCTTGCCACTCTGATCAGCTCGGGCGTCCCGATCCTGGAGTCGCTCGAAATTACAGCAAAGACCGCCGGAAATGCCATCGTGGAAGACGCCATTATGGCAACACGGAAGAGCATTGAAGAAGGAAAAACGATTTCGGAACCCCTCAAAGACACGGAAGTATTTCCTCCCATGGTCGTCCATATGATCGCTGTCGGAGAGCAAACGGGAGCCCTTGACGCCATGCTTTCCAAAATCGCGGACTTTTACGAAGAAGAAGTCGATGCTGCCGTTGAAAACTTGCTTACGCTGCTCGAGCCGATCATGATCCTGTTTCTGGGTATTGTCATCGGCGGAATCGTTATTTCGATGTACTTGCCGATGTTTGATCTGCTCGGCAAGATCGGCTAATCCTTTTGCACTTCTGAAAAGAAGGGATTCGCGGATCCTTTTCTTGGCGGCGAAACGTAGGGGCGGTTTTGTGAATCAGGCAGATGAAGACCTGAAACGAAAAATCATCTGGATGATGACCTTCCGGATGGTCATCATTATTTCTCTTCTCGGGTCCGCAATCCTGATCCAACTCGTTTCCCGGACCATCCTTCCGATCAACCCCCTCTACTTCCTCATTTTCCTCGCCTGCTTTCTTACCATCCTGTATGGTTTCGGATTCAGTAGAATTAATAATTTAGAGATAATGGCGTATCTTCAGCTCACGGGAGACGTTCTGGTAATCACGCTTCTCCTGTACTTTACCGGTGGTGTGAAAAGCTCATTTTCGTTTTTGTATATTCTGGCGATCATCACCGGCAGCATTCTCGTTTACCGCCGCGGCAGCCTTTACCTTGCCACGGTCTCCAGCATCTGCTACGGCAGTGTCGTTGAATTGCTTCATGCTGGAGTGATCCCTTATTACGATCTGTCTCCCGCGGAAATCGCCGGCATTACGAACAGGTGGTTCTGGTATTGGGTTTTTTTTCACCTGTTTGCCTTTTATACGACCGCGTTTCTCAGCAGTTATCTTTCCGAGCGTCTTCGTCACGCGCGTACGGTCCTTGAAGAAATGGACGAAGACTTCTCTGATCTCAGGATTCTCCATCAAAAGATTATCGATAACATGAAAGCCGGACTGATCATTGCGGATCTGGACGGCCGCATCAACTTTATTAATGACGCCGGAATCCAAATTCTTGCCCTGCCGGCGGAGCGCATCCTGGGCGGGCAGATCCAGACATTGTTTCGGAAGGAAGTCCACCTCTACGAGGTACACGAAGCCCTGGAGAAAAGCCGTCTTATATCTCTGGAAAGGGGTTTTGGAGAAGGACGCGATATTTTGATCGGGATGAGTCTCTCCTATCTCCAGTCCAAGAAAGGGGTTTCTTCAGGTTTTATCGTGATTTTTCAGGACATCACGGAAACGCGAAGGATGGAACGCCAATTCCGGATCCAGGAACGAATGGTGGCTCTGGGCACCATGGCGGCCGGAATTGCTCACGAGATCCGCAATCCCCTGGCTGCAATCCGGGGTTCCGTACAATTGCTGGGAAGCGAACTGGATCTCTCCCATGATCAAAAGAAACTGATGAAAATTGTTCTTACGGAATCCCAGAGATTGGACCAGACAATTCAGAATTTTCTGGACTACGCCAAGCCGAAACAACTTCAGGGACGTGTGGATGATCTGAAAGCGATTGTGAACGACACGCTGAGCTTTATCCAGAAAGGTCCGGATTTCAAAAGCGGTCACAGAATCGTGTTTTCCAAGAGCATGGATGAGTTCGAGCATGAATTTGACGGAAACCAGATGAAGCAGGTGATTTGGAATCTTTCGATCAACGCGCTTCGAGCGATGCCGGGCGGAGGAATGCTTACTGTAACGCTTGAGCACGATCCCCAGGGCAACGTGTTGCTTCGCTTTCGTGATGAAGGGAAGGGGATTGAACCGGAGCGTCTGGATTCCATCTTTGATCCGTTTCAGGATTCCACCACCGGGGGGAGCGGACTGGGAATGGCCATTGTATACAGGATTATTCAAGACCATCGCGGTCAGATCTCGATTGACTCCAGACCCGGCACCGGAACCACGATCGCCGTACACTTACCTGCCAGTAGCACTCAGGCTATCCAGCCTCTGCTACAATAGCCGGGAGAGCACAGAGCTAATTGCCACAGAGTTCACAGAGGTCACAGTTCTCTGTGTTCTCTGTGGCAAAAGACCTCTGTGTTCTCTACGGGCGGTTGCTGAACCATGACTACAGTCCTTGTGATCGATGACGAACGCAGCATGCGCGATTTCCTCGCCATCATGTTGAAAAGGGAAGGCTATCAGGTCTTTCTTGCAGAAGACGGGAAAACTGCCATCAATTCCATAAACAAGAACGTGTTTGATGTGGTGATTTCGGACATTCGTCTGCCGGATACAAATGGAATTGAGATTCTTGCGCATTGCAAGAAAGTGTCTCCCGAAACGGATTTCATTTTGATTACCGCGTATGCCTCTACGGAAACGGCGGTAGAAGCTGTAAAGATGGGCGCGGCAAACTACATCTATAAACCGTTCGACATCGATGAACTCAGAATTGTGGTTCAGCGATGCGTTACAAAAAAGCGGCTCGAACGCGAGAATATATATCTCAAGAAATCCGTTGAAAGGCAGCTTCAGTTCAGCAACATTATTGGCCAACATCCGAAGATGCAGACCATTTTTGATCTGGTTGCCAAGATCAGCATCACAAACAGCACGGTCCTGATTTGGGGCGAAAGCGGAACAGGCAAAGAACTTGTATCCAAGGCCATCCATTACAACAGTCTGCGGAAAGATCATGCATTCGTGTCGATCAATTGCGGAGCCATGCCGGAAAACTTGCTGGAAAGCGAACTTTTTGGGCACGTCAAGGGTGCATTTACCGGAGCTGTTCATAATAAAAAGGGACTTTTCGAAGTCGCCGATCGCGGAACTCTACTGCTGGATGAGATCGGTCAGATGAGTCATGCAATGCAGGTCAAATTGCTTCGTGCTCTGCAAGAAAGGAGTATCCGCCCGGTGGGTGGAAATGAGGAGATTCCGATCGACGTTCGCGTCATCGCAGCTACGAATCAGGACCTTCAGAAATCGGTGGAGCAAGGTTCGATGCGGGAGGACCTCTTTTACCGCATTAACGTAATTCCTATCAAGATTCCACCGCTTCGGGAGAGGAAAGAAGACATCCATCTTCTGGTTGAGCATTTTCTCAAGAAATGTTCGCGTGACGTTGGAAAAGCTGTAACCCGTGTTTCTGTAGAAGCGATCCGGCTTTTCGAAAACTATGACTGGCCCGGCAATGTCCGGGAGCTGGAAAATGCAATCGAACGGGCCATCGCGCTGGAGACTTCTGATGTGATTACTCCGGACAGTCTTCCGGAAAAGATCAGTCATCTCCCGCCTCGCGGGGAATACAATCTGTTGGAGCTCCCTGCTAACGGCTTCGATCTGGAGGGTCAGATCGAGCGAATCCGGAAAGATGTCTTGTTGGAAGCCCTTCGCCGGTGCAACGGTGTCCAGAAAGATGCCGCCAACTTCGTCGGGATGTCCTTCCGCTCCTTCCGCTACTACGCCAAAAAATACAAACTCACCAAA
>CAZDDB010000031.1:0-18818 GCA_964504105.1 uncultured Acidobacteriota bacterium | reverse complement strand
ACAGCCGGATTTTCCCGGCGGTCAATCTCACTCAATCCGGAACCCGTAAAGAGGAAAAGATTCTGCCTCCAAACTGGCTGATCGCTTCCCATAGATTGAGAAGACACCTTTCCACTTTGCCTCCTCCGGACGCGCTTGAAGTCCTGATGGAAAGGCTCGTAAAAGCCGAAAGCACACAGGCCTTTTGCTCATCATTAGCCTGAGATCCTTGCTCTGTTAATTTTGATCCCAGTAGACATCTTTCAACACACGCCAATCGCTGTCCGCTGTAAGTCGCATCCCCTGCAATTCCTTGCGCATGACTGCAAAAGTAGATTCGTACCAGAGGGAGACGTAGGGACAGTCTTCGGCTACTCGCTTTTGGACAAGCGAGTAATAATGACTCTGTTGCTGTTCCGTAGGAGCGGTCTTCGCTTTCTCCACCCATTCATCGACCTCCGGATTGCTGTATTTACCGCGATTCCGGCTTCCCGAGGTGGAAAACACATTGCGCAGAATATCGGGATCGCTTTCCCCGACCCACATCAGCATGCAAAGCTGAAAATTGCCGCGATTGATGTCTGAAAAAAATGTGCCCCACTCATAAGACCGGATCTTTACGCCGATTCCGACCGCTTCCAGATTGCTTTGTACGGCTGTGGCAACCGTACGGCGGAATTCGACTGTGCTGATTTTGAGTGTCAGATCAAACCGTGTTGCCGGACCGGTTCCATCCGGATCGCGAGTACCGGCCTGGTCCAGGAGTTCGCCTGACCTATGGGGATCGTATGATAAACGTAGTACGTTTGGCTCGTAACACCAGTGGTGAGGCGCAAGAATCCCGGTCGCAGGAGCCGCTGCGCCGTGAAACAGGGTGCGAATCATGGTTGTCCGGTCGATCGCAAGACCGATCGCCTGCCGGATTCTCCTGTCCGCAAGCAGCGGATCTTTCAGATTGATTCCAATATAGTAGTAGTTATTCCCCGGTCGCGTAAGAACTCTGAGGTCCGGATCGTTTGCCAGCACACGTAGAGTATCGGGAGGCACGCCTCCGGTCCCCAGGATCAGGTCAATGCTTCCTTTCTTAAGTTCCAGTGCGCGGGTCGTTGCATCGGGAATGATTCTCACCTGAAGGGACCGAAGTTTCGGGGCCCCTTCGAAATAATGCGGAAACGCCTCCAGGATTGCTCCCGAATCCGGTTCGAATTCCAGCATTCGATAGGGTCCCGTTCCCACCGGTCTTTGCGCAAACAACGCGTCCGATTGATCGGGAATGATCCCAAGATTGAGGTTCACCAATAATCCGTTAAACGGCTCACGAAGACGGATCTCTACAACATCCCTCTCCGGCGCAGTTACGGACGTTATACTTTCCAGTGCCGCTTTCTTGCTGCTACTGATGATGCCGCTGAGAATGCTGTTAAAGGTAAACGCCACATCAGCAGCATCCAGCAAACTTCCATCATGAAACCGGACTCCCTTTCGCAATTGAAACCTGTACAGCAAAGGAGTAACTTTTTCCCAGGAGGCCACCAGATCCGGAACCATCCGGTCCTGTTCGTCCTTCTTCAATAAACCGTTAAATAGAAGGTGGTGAAAATTCTCGGATGCTTTGTCGATTCCTATGCGCGGATCAAGACTGGTAGGAGAACTTTCGGCGGCAAGAACGATCTCGCCGGAACGAAATGGCAGGCGGTTGCGCGGACTGCAGACAATCGCAGAAAGAAGAATGGTCGCGATGAAACAAAAAAAAAGAATCTTTGCCTTGATGGGCTGTGACCTCAGAAGAAACTTTGCGGAACGCTCACTACATCCCCGCCAAACAGGGGGATATCAGGTTTTTTCCCTTTAATAATGTCCTTGAGATTCGCCTTGATGACTATTTCCGTTCCGGTCTCGTCTTTTCGTTTGATCAGAATCTTCGTCTCGCTCGCATCAGCCGTCGGCCCACCTGCCCGGGCAATGACAGAAACCAGAGTCACCGGTTCGATCGAACGAAATTCCAGAACGCCGGGACTTTTCACTGAGCCAAATACGTAAATCACAATCTTCTTATCGAGCGGGATGTTGACCGTATCTCCCGGATAGATTTGCACATTCAGAACTTGATTCCCGTTGTTCATTAAATCATACAGATCGATTTCAATTTTCGGATACCCGGGGCGAATGATGAAACAGATTCGTCCCGCGGCCGGATCAAGGCCGCCGACTTCAGAAAGAAGCTGCAACAGCGTGAGCTGGCTGAGAATATAGTGCGGCCCCGGACTCTTGACAGCGCCCAATACGGAGACCTGACGGCTCTTATATTCCTTAATCGTTACAGACACATTTGCATTATTCACAAATTTCGCTTGAAGCGCCGCTGCAATCTTTTGTTCGACTTCCTTCTTGGTCAACCCGCGCACTTCGACATTTCCAACCAGGGGAATCGTGATTGTTCCATCCCCGGCTACGCGCGATTCACCACTGAACTGAGGAAGCTCAAACACATTGATTGCCAGGAGGTCTTCGTACCCAATTACGATTTCTGGTGAAGGGACGGGGCGGGGCAGAACCGGAGGAGCCGGAGCTGGAGGAGCCGGGACCGGTTTTGTCGCCAGAGGTGGCGTACCCTTGAGTTGTCCCGCCAGCGCTTTTTTTGCGGCCAGTTGCAGGACAACCCCTTCCTTTGTTTGGTTGACCTCGTAGTCAAGGGGCGATTTCAGATCCACCGTTAACCGGGAAATCATTTCTTTCCCTTTCGCATACTGCGAGGTGCGAACCCGGAATACATACGGGTTCTCTTTTGACTCCAGAGTATTGGGAAACAATTTGTTCTTTACGTTTGGAAAATCGAGAGCAATCCGCGGAGGATTCTCCATAAAAACAGTGTTGCACTCGAGCTTTCCGTCCCCTGTGACCGAGACGATGAACACTCCCTCGCCGGAATCAAGAGAGATCTTCTTGATCGTCCCCAGGCTTTGGATGGCTGCAGGTGCAGAAAAAAGCGCTGAACACACGCATACTATGAGGAGAAACGTTAGAAATTTCATTGTGGGCCTGAGGACTATCTTTGGGGAGTCGAGGGGCTTGCTTCTTCGTCTCCACCTGTACCGATAATGATTCCCGTTCCAGATGCGGCACCGCCGCCTGCCAGAAACAACCAGAGCAGAGGGAATTCTTTGCAGTGGCATTTATCGTTCTCGACCTTGTGATCTTTCTTTTGGTGCACCTCAGACGTCAGTCCGAGAGACCAATCTTTGTCGCTGGATTCAACGCAGGCAAAGACCTTCTGGTCTTTTTCGATTTTGATTTTTTCAACCAGAGGGTAGTCTTTTCCGCGGTATGTAACGGACAGAGAATATGTACCAACCGGAATCTTCTTAAAGATGTAGCAGCCATTCCCATTTGTCTTGGTATCAAATGACACACCGGTGTCTAGATTTACAATGTGTACCGGAATATCGCCAATCGGTTCGTTGATTTCATCGAATTTCCCATCAGAGAGAAGGCGAAATTTTTCCCAGATTCTTCCCCCAAGATACTGCTCGTCTTTGTTTTCAGAGTCCGCAGCATAGAGATTCGTGGCTGCAAAGCCCAAAACAATCAGCAACAAGGAAAGAAAGAACCCATGGAGAATGCCTTTCTTTTTCATATATTCACCTCTCTCCTCAACCTTTCCTTAAGAGTGTATGAGAAACCGGAATCGTTGTCAAACTCACGGAGGCAAGAGGGTTTCGCAGTCAAACACGTGCCTCCGCCGCTACCGTTCCATTCCGGAATGTGATAAGAAGTGTTTTGCAGGTTTGCATACCCTCGATGAAGACGAGAACGGAAAAGAACAGCGATGTGTGGCAGATCTTGCTTTTCTTCGTATTTTCCCGGATTGTTCTGGCAGCCATCGGAACGCTGTCGCTGTTCTATTTTCCTTCCGCGCGAAACGTGTTTCAGATCACCGATCTTCAATATCACACCCCCCAACCGGTTTTTCTGGAGATGTGGGCGCGATGGGATTCCGAATGGTACCTGTTGATTGCCGATCACGGATACGACTCGTATCCATACTTTCGGGACTTCGGACACGGAAAGTATCTCGTACAGAACACCGCTCATTTTTTCCCGGGTTACCCGCTGACGATCCGTCTCATTTCCCGGGTATTACAAAACAGCGTCCTGGCAGGAGTGCTAATTTCCAACATTTCCGCGTTCTTCTTTCTGTATTTTCTCTACAAGATTGGCTCGAAATGGTTTGATCAGGAATCAGCTTTTCGGGGATCTCTTACTTGCTTGCTGTTTCCAACGAGTTTCTTCTTGAGTGCCGTATATGCGGAGTCCTTCTTTCTCGCAGCGCTTCTGGGTTGCTTCTATTTTCTGGGAGAGAAGCGTCTGCTTCCGTCTGTTGGTACGTGTTTGCTTGCTGTACTTACCCGTCCTCAGGCGATGCTGATTGCTCCGGTACTTCTATGGCTGGCTGTCCGGAGTATACCCGAAAGGAAGCTCACAGCATGCTTTGGTATGACTGCAGCCATCGCACTCCCGCTGGCCGCGCATTTATGGTTCCTGCAACATACCTTTGGCTCAACCCACTGGCTTTCAATCTCTCAAGAATACTGGCGCGGAGAATTTCGCTACCCCCTGTACGCGCTTGTGCGTTTTGCGCAGAACAACATTGCAATTCATGGTCAGCACAACTCGCTGATCGACTTCAGCTTTGCATGTTTGAACCTCCTGGTGCTGGCCCTCTCTTTCCGGAAGATTCCGGGACCTTACTATTTATATAGTATGATTATCGTGCTATTCCCTCTCTCCAGCAGCCTGTTCTCTTTTTCACGGTTGTGTCTGGTGAACTTTCCTCTGTTTCTTTACCTGGGTCACCGTCTGACGGGACGCTTCGCGTTCCTGTTTCAGATTGCCTCCGCCATGCTTCTTGCTTTCTTTATGGCAGCCTTCGCAAACTGGTACTGGGTAGGGTAGAACCTGTCATCCTTTCTTGACTTGACTGAACCGCTGCGATAGAGTTCCGTCGAGGTGACGCATGCCGATTCAGTTCCACGGTAGTCCGCGTCCGACGCTAGGCGTCGAAGTGGAACTGCAGGTGATTGATCCGGAAACGCGGAAGCTCACCCCTGGTGTCCCCGCCATTCTGGCAAGATTCAGTCCCGATGATCCACGATTTAAGCCGGAGTTGATCCAATCCAACATTGAAATCAACACCGGAATTTGCAGCAATGTCGACGAAGTGCGTAAGGACCTGACGCAACGTCTGGATGCGCTGATGAAGGTCTGCGATGAGCTGGGCTATCAGCTTGCGTCATCGGGCACACATCCGTTTTCGCTCTGGTCAGAGCAACTCATTACGGAGAATCAGCGTTACATCCATTTAGTGGAACGCTTTGCCTGGGCAGTCCGTAGACTCACGATTTTTGGATTGCACGTTCATGTGGGTGTGGAAAATGGCGAGAAGGCGATCGGCATCGTCAACACGTTGAGCAACTATCTTCCGCATCTGCTGGCGCTTTCGGCAAGCTCCCCGTTTTGGGTTGGACAGGATACAGGATTGTATTCGTCCCGTGTCAAGATTTTTGAGCTTCTCCCTCTGGCAGGTCTTCCCCACCGGCTCGTGAACTGGTCCGAATTTCAACGGTTCATGCGCGTCTTACTTGCGGCGAAAACGATCGAAACTGTCCGTGAAATCTGGTGGGACGTTCGGCCCCATCCCGGTTTGGGTACCGTGGAAGTGCGCATTTGCGATGCGCTTCCTCGATTGACCGAAGTAATGGTGATGACCGCTTTCATACAGTCGCTTGTTGTTTGGATCGGCGACCAATATGATGCCGGAGAAGAACTGAGATGGCTACCAACCTGGGTGATTGCCGAAAATAAATGGCGCGCTGCCCGGTGGGGTCCGGATGCAGAAATCATTGATGATGCTCAGGGAACGCTTTGCACTCTCTCAGAAGCGATTCTGAAACTCGTTGAAATGGTGACGCCGACTGCACGCCGCTTGAACTGCGATCATGAACTTCGCAAAGTCTCCGAAATCCTGAAATCAGGTCCTTCCACCCGGCGGCAGCGAAGCATCTATGATGCAACGCACAGCTATTCTGATGTTGTAGATGCGCTTGTGAAGGAACTGAAGTCCGATCAAGTCATTCTCGCTTGATCTCATCGACGGAAGAATTCGGCTCTCTTGAAACACTATTATTGGGTTGTAGGGGTTTTTGTCTTCGTTTAGACTGTAGGGGCATCGGGAGGCTCGATGGAACATTATTATCACAAGGACGATCTTGCCAGGTTCGCAGAAATCGGAAAGGACAGTCCGGAGCTCTGGGAAAAATTCCTGGCATGGTACTCGGCGGTGTTTGCGGAAGGCGCACTTACGGAACGGGAAAAAGCTCTGATCGCTCTTGCAGTGGCGCACACAGTGCAATGCCCCTATTGTATCGATGCCTACACGACAGCCTGTCTGGAAAAAGGATCCAATGTGGAGCAGATGACCGAGGCGGTTCACGTTGCAGCCGCTATTCGCGGGGGTGCTTCTCTGGTTCATGGAGTACAAATGAGAAACATTGTTGAAAAATTGGAGATGTAGGACCGCATGAGTGTCGTGAAAGGAAGTCTCCTGAAGCGTCAATCGCCGCTTGCATCCGCATCGGAAGAGATTCGCATCCTGCAAGAAACGGTGTCCGTTCCCACGTTTGAGAACACGCTGGCCAGACACGGCCATTCTCCGCTAAAGGCCGGAGACATCGAAATTTTCCAGATCAATGTCGGGAAGCTCTGTAATCAGATCTGTGCTCACTGTCATGTCGATGCGGGTCCCGACCGTTCGGAAATTATGACCAGGGAAACGATGGAGCTCTGTCTCGAAGCTCTCGCAAGGACAAGTATTCCCAGAGTGGACATTACAGGAGGGGCGCCGGAAATGAACCCCAATTTCCGGTGGCTGGTGGAACAGGTCCGCGCTTTGGACCGCCATGTGATGGACCGGTGCAACCTGACCGTATTGTTTGTGAAAGGGAAAGAGGATCTCGCCGAATTTCTGGCCGCGAATCAGGTCGAAATGATCTGTTCCCTTCCCTATTATCAGGCACGGGAAACGGATCGTCAGCGCGGAACGGGTGTCTTTGAGCGATCGATCGAAGCGTTACAGTTGCTCAATTCTCTCGGGTACGGAAAGCCGGAAACAGGATTGGTGTTGAATCTGGTTTACAATCCTGTCGGGGCGTTCCTGCCTGGTTCGCAGAAAGCGATCGAATCCGACTTCAAACGCAACCTTCACCGGAAACATGGAATCGAGTTCAACAACCTCTATTGCATTACCAACATGCCGATCAGCCGCTTCCTGGAATTCCTGATCCAGTCCGGAAATTACGAACGTTACATGGAGCGGCTTGCCCAGGCGTTTAACCCGGCTACCATCAACGGGCTGATGTGTAAGAACACAATCTCGATTGGCTGGGACGGAAGGTTGTTCGACTGTGATTATAATCAAATGCTCAACCTGGAGACAGGATTTCCGGCTCCGCGCCACATTTCAGAATTTGATGTCTCTCTTCTCAACCATCGCCGCATCGTAACCGGACGCCATTGCTACGGCTGCACTGCAGGCTCCGGATCGAGCTGCGGCGGCTCAACCACCTGAGGCGGATTCATTCATGAATACCACTCTTCGATTCGTTGCTGTTCTCCTTCTATTTGCAGGAACACTCACGGCCCAATCCGGTGAACTGGGATCCATTCGATTCGACACCTCGGGCTCACCCGAAGCGCAATTGCACTTCATTCGCGGCGTATTGCTCCTTCACAGTTTTGAATACGATCGCGCGAAACAAGAATTTTCGGAGGCGCAACGGTCGCAGCCTGACTTCGCCATGGCCTACTGGGGCGAGGCGATGACCTACAATCACCCGGTCTGGGTCGAAGTGGACCGCGATGCCGCAATCGCCGCTCTCAAAAGACTCGGCGCCTCACCAGAGTCGCGGATGGCCAAAGCCCCCACGGAACGGGAAAAGGACTATCTCCGGGCGCTGGATGTTTTGTACGGCGAAGGAAGCAAGAGAGAGCGCGATGCGGCCTATGCGGAAGCAATGGATCAAATCTCCGAAAAGTATCCGGAAGATCTCGAAGCCGCTTCCTTTTATGCTCTCGCACTACTCGGCACGTGCGAATTCGAGCGGGATATTCCCACTTATATGAAAGCGGCAGCAATCGCGGAGGAGGTGTTTGCCAAAAATCCAAAGCATCCCGGCGCCGCGCACTACTTGATTCATTCCTATGACGATCCGGTTCACGCACCGCTCGGGTTGCGCGCCGCCCGCGCTTACACGGAGATCGCCCCCGACGCAACGCACGCGCTTCATATGCCGTCGCATATTTTTATCGCTCTGGGTATGTGGGAGGAGGTAGTCCGTGCAAACGAAGCCTCGTGGAAGGCTTCGCATCAGCATAGCTTTCACGCGCTTCAATGGCTGGAATACGGCTACCTGCAGCAGGGGCGCTATCAGGATGCCCGAAAGATGCTGGCGTTGATGGAGGAAGCAGTCAAGGCAGATTCCTCACAAAAAGCCAGATCCCATCTGGGATTGATGCGCGCAGCTTACGTTCTGGAAACACGGCGCTGGAATGATGACGCCGCAAAAATCCAGGTGGACCATTCGAATCTCGATCTCGCATCGGTGGTAGCGGATTTGTTCGCAACTGGCCTGGATGCGCTAAACCAGGGAAACCGTCCGGGCGCAGAGCAAGCGTTGGCAGAAATCGAAAAGCAGCGTAAAGATGCAGCCGGCCGCGCTACAAAGGAAATTTCAGGAAAGCCCTACGAAAACGTCACGCCGATCGAGCTGCAATCCGCTTCCATTATGGAAAAAGAATTGCGTGCGCTTCTGTTGCTCCCGGAACAAAGGAAGGAAGCGCTGGAGATTCTCCGGCAGGCCGCGGAAGAAGAAAAGAACATGACCTTTGACTTCGGTCCACCGGTTCCAGTAAAGCCTGCAAACGAGCTGCTCGGGGAGACTTTGCTCCAGATAGATCAACCGCAGGAAGCTTTGAAGTTTTTTGAGCAAGCTCAGCGCCGGGCTCCAAAACGTGCCCTTTCCCTTTTGGGTGAGGCGCGAGCAGCGGTCAAATCTGGAAATGCCACGAGAGCACAGCAGCGCTATGCAGAGTTGCGTAAGATCTGGCAACACGCGGATTTCGGAACGCCGGAACTGGCTGAACTAAAGTAGGAACGAATGGCACAAGTCTCTTTGTTTCAGGAAGCTGAAATCCGCGAGTCCGTTACTCTCCCCGAAGCGATCGAAGCCATGGAAAAGGCGTTTGCAGCCTATTCGAACAAGACAGCCAGCGTACCGGGTGTCATTCATCTCGATGTGCCCGAGCATCAGGGAGAAGTTCACATCAAAGCGGGCTATCTGCATGGCGCGCCTGAATATGTTGTGAAACTCGCCGCCGGCTTCTGGGAAAACCGCCGCCGAAACTTGCCGGTCGGCAGCGGGTTGATGATTGTTTGCAGCGCAGAGACCGGTTTTCCGCAGGCGGTCCTGCTTGATAACGGCTATCTCACCGAGCTTCGCACCGCTGCTGCCGGCGCGGTGGCTGCCAAATACATGGCTCGCCTCGCCAGCGAGCAAGTAGCGATTCTGGGCGCCGGGATGCAGGGGCGCTTCCAGCTCCAGGCACTGGCCTGTGTCCGGAACTTCCGGCGTGTAATGATTTATGATCATCGTACTACAAATGTAGCAAGATATCTGTCGGATATGCAGGGCAAGATCGATGCGGAGCTGATCCCCGCTTCCAGTGTAGAAGAGGCAGCGCGCGGCAGCCGGATTATCATTACTACCACCCCCAGTCGCTATCCCATTCTGCGTGCGGCCTGGGTCGAGCCGGGTACACATATTACCGCAATGGGATCGGACGGAGCAGACAAACAAGAATTGCACACGGATGTCCTGGTACGCGCCGACCGCCTGATTGCCGACAGCCTTCCGCAGTGTCTCAGATTCGGCGAGATTCACCATGCCGTGGAAGAAGGCGTCCTTCAGGAACAAGATGTGGATGGAGAACTGGGAGATGTAATTTCGGGACGCATCCAGGGACGCGCAAACGATCAGGAAATTACCGTCTGTGATCTGACCGGTGTCGGGGTTCAGGATGCTGCGATCGCGGGGTTGGCGTACAAGAAGCTTACTTCCAGAGAATCTTCAGATAAACAAACCCGGCCAGCAGCAAAAGATTGATCACATAGATCTTCTTCGGCAAGGGCCGGCTGTAGGCAAAGATAAAGATCGTCAACGCAATCCAGGCCCAGAGACAGATCCAGGCGATTCCCTCATGATTTTGATTGATATACTCCATGCGCTTTCTCCGTATCTGCCATTATACCCGGAGCTGAAGAGGGTCCAGGCAAAGGTACATGGCGCAGCGATACTTGCCGGTAGCGGATCCGCTTGCGGGCTTGCGCAGTAAAAGGAGATGAATTGCTTTAGAATAGGGAATGTATGGCTGAGAAAGCAGTTGCAAACGAGCTGGAAAAGCTCCTGAAAGAAAAGCGGCAAGAGATCGTTGCTCTTGCTGCTAAAAGAGGAGCAACGAATATACGTGTGTTTGGATCGGTGGCGCGAGGGGAAACGGATGAGCAGAGCGATATCGACTTTCTGGTGGATCTGGAAGAAGGAAGAACGCTGCTTGATTTAGGCGGATTGCTCATGGATCTTCAGGAGCTGCTTGGCCGTAAGGTGGATGTAGCAACTCCCGATATGCTGCGACAGAGGATCCGGCAGCGTGTGCTCGCTGAGGCCGTGCCTTTGTGAGAGACGATCACGAGCGATTGCTTGATATCAAGGAAGCGATTGAGCGCATTGAAAAGTACGGTTCCGGCGGCCTGAGTGCAATCCGGAACGATGAGCTGATTGCCAACTGGATGGTTCGGCACATCCAGGTGATTGGTGAGGCGGGCTCAAAGCTTTCACTTGAGTTCCGTTCCAAGCACGCGGAGATTCCATGGGAGGCCATCATCGCGATGCGTAACATCCTGGTTCATCATTACTTTGAAATTCAATTTGATCGTGTGTGGGATGTTGTCACGAAAGACATTCCTGATCTGAAAGAAAAGTTGAACGCCATTTTGAAAGAACCGGAGAAATAACATCCACTGAAGAGCCTAAACTGGCGAACTGAAAATTATCCTGGATCTGCCGGCCGCAAAGGCAAGAAAGGCACTCCAAAAATTCCCGGGGATCGGCGAGCCCGGAGCGGAGAAGATCCTGTTATTCTGCAAAAAGCTGCCGGCCCTGGCCCTCGAATCAAACGGAGTACGTGTCTTGCTTCGTCTCGGATATGGGAAAGAAGAGAAGAATTATTCCGCCAGCTACCGTTGCATCTGGAGAGGGAAACTTTCCTCATTGCGATGAATGCCCGGCGTCAAGGCATTGTGATTACTACAGAAACCATCACTAAAGGTTGACACGTTTTCAACACACACCTTATAATTACGATCTTATGTTGTCTAACGAAATGAAAGGTTCGAAACGGACAGTTCCCTTTCGTGATTTGAGTAGACTCTGAGAACAAGCCATGCGCGGCAAGCATCAGCATCAGCATAGCCAGGCCGAATCCGTCTTAAGTTCAGCAAGAAGACTGAGCTGCCGCGTTCTTGTCCTGAATGCATCCTACGAGGCGGTCCACATCTGCAACGTCCGCCGCGCTGTCGTTATGATCTTCAAGGGTGTTGCCGTCATGCAGGAGTCCGCGGACTTTGTACTCAGATCGGTCCGCTGCGTGTTGCCCGCGCCTTCCGTAATCCGGCTGATACACTTTGTCCACATTCCTTTTAAGAGAAAGGTTGCTTCGAAGAACAACATTCTCATCCGGGACCGCTATCTCTGCCAGTATTGTGGAAAGCCGTTGAAGTCTCACGAGATCACTCTCGATCACATCGTACCAAAGTCTCGCGGTGGAGAATCCAACTGGGAAAACCTGGCCGCCTGCTGCCCTCCTTGCAATGTCAAGAAAGGAAGCAAGCTTCCGGAAGAAGCGGGGTTGACGCTGTTGAAGGACCCGCGAAACGGAGCCTCCTATCATTTCATCCATCTACTCCGTCATTACGGCAGCGTGGATGAAAACTGGAGGAAGTATTTGTTCTACTCGTAGGGGCGACCCATGTGGTCGCCCGATACGGGCCTTGTGCATGTTCTCATGAAATGAAGGAGTACCCTGTGGCCTCTACTGGCGTAAAAGTTGTACTGGCCGGCTGTGCGGTAATCGGCATTGGATTTGTTGTCGCTGTCGGAGTCGGCGGATATTTCGTAAAAAAGAAAGTTGGTGAAAAATTCAAAGAGGTGAAGAACATGGCCGGGGTCCAGGACAGCGATTATGGAAAACGGACCGAGGAGCTAAAGACCCAATATCCATTTACCCCTCCTTCAAACGGCATGATCACGGAATCACAACTCACGCGCTTCCTGACTGTCCGCAAGTCTGTGCACGAAACATACAAACAGTACGAAGCCGAATTCAAGAAGCTGTCGGAGACAGAGAATTCAGGGCTTGCCGCGCCTCTTAAAGGACTGAAGATGTGGAACGATATTCACATGAAACAGGTGATCGCCCTGGAACAACAAAAGATGTCGCCCGATGAATACTCCTATATTGCTGCCGAAATATACAAAACCTGGCTTGCAAAAGGGACCAGGGAGGCTATGAAACACGAGACTTTCAGTGACGCTTCTACAGATGGGTTAAAAAGAACGATTGCAGATCTGGACAAACAGATACAGGATCCAAACACAAATGAGGAAGTAAAGAAGCAGCTGCAGAAAGTGAAGGAAGCTCTTGAAACACAGCTAAAATCAATCCCTGAAAATGAACAGATCAGGAAGATGGATGCGCAATTGGAATCCGTTCCAAAAGAGAATATCGAGCTGTTTACGAAACATCAGAAAGAAATTGAGCAATACTCGATGGCCGGTCTGGAGTTTATTGGATTGTAGAGATTGTATCCCGCGCCAGAATTGCCCCCCGATAGAACAAATACATCGCTCCCATCTGGATGATGTGGTAGATGTCGTTGTGGTTCCAATTCTTCGAATGACGGAACCCGCATAGCTGAATTCCCGCAGCCGCAAAAGAAACAAGGATTCCACAAATCACCCAGCCGGCCCCCGGAAAATCTCTCCGGTACGCGAAGATCTGGATTGCCAGAACGACAAGCATCAGCGGAGCATAATTATAGGCAACATACCTGAAATTATCGTGCCACGTCAGCCAGGCAATGCAAAGGATAAACTGGATCCCGATGGCCGCCAAAAACCATGGCCGAATGGGAACGGGAAGACCGGAATAGACAGTCGCCGCAAGCATAAATGCTGTGGAAATCGCGATGCAATAGACCGTAACTTTCCACAACGCTGCAGATGACGATTTGCTCAAGAAATCGATAAACCCATGGAACGTACCGCCGGTCAGGGCGGCGATACCGATTACAAAGAATGCGCCTGCCCAGAGCCGCATCGAGATCTGTTGCTGAAAGTAGCCGGTCCGCAAAAGAAGAACGCCCAGGACCAATACCTCGCAGGCCAGGATGTAATCGGTAATCGTTGTCACCGGTTCTTTCATCGTGATTTCAGCGCGAAACATCCGGCTTGGTGACTTCGTGTCCTGGTGGTTTTCTTACGCGCTGCGGAATTCAGAACCTCCGCACTCGGCGCACCCGGAAAGTTTTCGTCTGCGTTTGACTTCCTGAATTTTTCTGCAGTTTACGCAAAGATAAACCCCTTTGTCCACGAGCTGTCCCCCATGGTAGGTCAACTTATCGGAAAGACTTGCCTCGAGATTTTCTGCTGCCCGTTTGATCGCAGAAGCGAGATCTTCCAGAAGGCGGACTCCAACCTGCTTGCCTTTTCGGATCGAGCCCTCACCCTCCAGCCGCGCACGGGCCTGCTGAAACTTATCAACCATTTCCTGCCAGTTCTGCTTCACACGCCCCGAGAATTCATCCACTTTTTCCTTCCCATACTTATTCTCTAATTTCTCTCTAGCGGTCTCCGCCACACGATCAAACTCCCGTTTCGTAATCCGGCCGGCCGTCCGAAGGCCTTCTTCCAAAACAATCAGGAAGTCTTCCTGGAAATCACGAAACGATTTTTTCTTGTCTTGCTTGTTCTTGTTCATTGTCCTCCATCCAACGGATCCTGGAAGGCTGTTTTGTCAATCGCAGGAAAGTGATCAGATAACTTACCGCAGAGATCAGTGAAACAGCCATGGTGATCCATAACAAGAAACGTCCGAACACAAGCCAATGTTCCTTGTACGTGTCTGCGATGATCAACACAACGATCGTAAACACCTGGATGACCGTTTTCGTCTTTCCATACCAGTTGGCCGGCATCAGGTGCCCGCGCGATGCAGCAATGCTTCGGATTCCACCGACTACGAATTCCCGCCCCACGATAATGACGACCATCCAGGCCTTTGCCAGACCGAGCTCCACCAGCGAGATGAACGCCGACGTTACCAGAAGCTTATCGGCGATAGGATCCAGTAGTTTCCCGAGAGTAGTCACCTGGTTCCGTTTGCGGGCAAAGTAGCCGTCGAAATAGTCGGTAAGGGCAGCGATCCCAAAAATCAAAGCGCCGTACAGTTCTTTCCCTTCCATCTTTGTCAGCAGGACGGTGACGAGCAATGGTGTTAGAAAAATCCTGCTCAAGCTCAGTGTGTTGGGTAGGTTCAAAGACTCACCATCCTGGACTCATCGAGGCTGTCCTTCACTGTATCACCACTGGAACGATAAATGCAAAACCAAAATTAAAAATGCAAATTTCAAAATGCAAAAGTCAAAATGAGGAGGCACCATTTTGCATTTTGACTTTTGCATTTTGACTTTCCTGTACTTATTCTTTTACGTTAGTGTTATACTTCCTTTGTTCGTTCCTGCAACCGCTCCCGTGAAGAGGAGGTCGTCGATTGATGTATCAGGAAACGATTGACTTATCGCACCTCCCGCCAGAAGGTCTAAGGTTAGAACGACGCGTCAATTCTAATGCGTTGAAGATCCGGGAAGAGGATTGGGAAAGCCAGGGGGACCTGTTGTTTGAGTTGTTTTTGCAGGGAAACGCCGGCAAGACCCTCGTCGAAGGAAGTTTTGCCGCCGGGATCACGTTCAACTGTCACCGCTGTCTGGAAAGGACCTCACTTGATTTAAGGAGGTCGTTTCATCTAACATATGTTGCCCGCGATACGGCAGGATCGTCCAAAGAGGAAATCGAGTTGAGTGCGAATGAACTGGAAGTCGCTTATCTGGATGGCCAGTTCCTTTCGCTGCAGGAAATGCTTCGCGAGCAGATTTATTTGGCCTTGCCGATGAAGCTTCTTTGCAAAACGGATTGCCGGGGACTTTGTATCCATTGCGGGGCTGATATGAATGAAGTAGAATGTGCCTGCCCGACTGAGCAAATCGATCTAAGGTGGATCACTCTGAAAAAAATCGCTCAGAAAGAGAACTGAGGTCGGAAATTTTACGCGCGCACCGTCTCCGGTGCGCATTTTTCTTGTTTGAGGTGAACCTGTATGCCAAATCCAAAAAGGCGGCACTCGAAATCGCGTAGCCGCAAACGCAGAACGCATGATGCATTGAGCCCGATCCGGCTATCCGAATGCCCCAACTGTCACGAACTGAGAGTGGCTCACCGCATTTGTCCGCATTGCGGGCATTTTGATGGCCGCGAATACGTCGCGATCAAAGAAGGGAAATAAGCGGGATGCCGGGTCCAGTTCGAATCTCGGTGGACGGAATGGGTGGCGATTTCGCCCCGCAGAATATCGTTTCGGGTTGTGTCCAGGCCGTCTCCGAGTATGAAGTCCACGTCATTCTGGTTGGGATTGAATCCCGGATCAAGGAAGAAATGGCCAAACATTCCGTTCCCCAGGGACGCATCAAAGTGGTCGATGCGACTGAGATTGTCGCGATGAACGACCAGGCTACGGTGGCCGTTCGCCGGAAAAAGAATTCGTCGATGCGGGTCACAGTCGATATTGCTTCACGCGGAGAAGCGGACGGTATCATCAGCGCGGGTAACACGGGAGCCATGTACGCCACTATCAAGCTTGCCGTTGGCGCTATTCCAGGCGTGGACCGGCTTCCGCTTGCGACCTTTGTGCCGCATCCAAAAGGAAGATCGATTGTTCTGGACGTCGGCGCGAACGTGGACTGCAAACCGGACCACCTGCTCGAATTTGCGCTGATGGGCTCAGTCTATGCCGAGGAAGTTCTGAGCATCCCCTCTCCCAAAGTAGGACTGCTGAATATCGGCGAGGAAGAGCAAAAAGGGAACGACTTAACAAAAGAAACATTCCCGCTGCTCAAGAACAGCGGACTCAATTTTGTGGGAAATATCGACGGTTACGGATTGTTTGCCGGGATGGCAGACGTGGTCGTCTGCGACGGCTTCATCGGCAATGTCGCCCTGAAATCGAGCGAAAGTCTGGTGGAAACCATCCTCCATGTGCTGGAAAAGGAAATTGAGGAACAGCCGCGGATCGCAAGTCTGCTGACAAAATACTTCGATTACTCCGAATACGGCGGCGCGCCTCTGCTGGGAGCCAGGATTCCCAGCTTCATTTGCCACGGCAGATCGAGCTCAAAGGCGATCAAAAACGCGATCCGGGTGGCCGTGGAGTTTTGCAGGAACAATGTGAACGAACGGATTCATAAGAAATTAGAACGAAATCATTCCGGTCACTCCCTGGGATTAACACAATAATAGTATGACAAAAATAGCAGTCTTATTCCCGGGCCAGGGTTCGCAGGAAGTGGGAATGGGCCGCGATTTCTACGACCGGTACCCGCGGGCCCGTGGCGTATTTGAGGAGGCGGATCGCGCCCTGAATCAGCCGCTGAGCAAGCTCTGTTTTGAAGGGCCGACAGAAGAACTGCAACTGACCGCAAATACACAGCCGGCTTTGTTGACGGTCAGCATTGCGATCTGGTCGTTGTTGCACGAAGTGATCCAGCCTTCCTACGTAGCCGGACACAGTCTGGGTGAATACACGGCTTTGACCGCCGCGGGGGCGTTTCGGTTTTCCGATGCCGTGCGCCTGGTTCGCCGGCGGGGCGAGTTCATGCAGGAAGCCGTACCGGTGGGCCACGGCGCTATGCTTGCTGTTCTGGGCGCGGAGCCGGAAAAAGTCGAAGCGCTTTGCGCGGAAGCCGCGCAGGGGCAGATTCTGTCTCCCGCCAACTTTAACTCTCCCGGCCAGATCGTGATTGCCGGCCATGCGGAAGCGGTCAAACGCGCTGCGGAACTGGCAGCGAAATTCGGAATCCGGCGGACGATTCCACTGGCCGTGAGTGCGCCGTTTCACTGCGCACTGATGAAGCCGGCCCAGGAAAACATGATGCCCCTGCTAAAGGGGCAATCTTTCTTTGCGCTTCGAACGCCGCTGGTAACCAATGTGGACGCCGCAGTCATCCAAACAGGGGAACAGGCGCGGGACGCCCTCATCCGGCAAATTCCCAATCCTGTGCTCTGGTGGCAAAGTATCGAATTGCTTATCAAAGAAGGAGTGACTACATTTATCGAAGCAGGTCCTGGCAAAGTGCTGACCGGGCTTGTAAAGAAAATCTCGAAAGACGCGCAACTCTACAACGTAGAAACTGTGGACGATTATGAACAGTTGCGCGCCAAATACCAATCATGACGCTGAAAGATAGAGTCGCTATTGTTACGGGCGCTACCCGCGGTATCGGCGAAGCGATTGCCCTTGATGTAGCGACAAACGGCTCGCATGTAGCCCTTTGGGGCCGCAACGAAGAACTGCTCCGGAGCGTAAAGTCAAAAGTGGAAGCGCTGGGGCGCAGGGCGATGGCAATGCCGGTGGACGTTGCAGACGGCGCCGCCGTTGAGGAAGCCACAAAAAAAGTGCAGCAGGAATTCTCCCGAATTGATTTTCTGGTAAACAATGCAGGAATCACACGGGACAATCTTCTCCTGACCATGAAGCCGGACGAATGGAATGATGTTTTGCAGACCAACCTGTACGGCGTCTTTCACGCCAGCAAAGCAGTCCTGCGGCCGATGATGAAACAACGCTACGGAAAGATTGTGAACATCGCTTCCATCGCAGGAATCACGGGCAATCCCGGCCAGACAAACTACTCCGCGTCCAAGGCAGGCATGATCGGGTTTACAAAATCGCTCGCAAAAGAGATGGGAAAGCGAAACATTTGCGTCAACGCAATCGCCCCCGGCATGATCGAAACGGACATGACGGTGGCACTCCCCGAAGATCTGAAAAAGCAGTATTTGGAATCGATTCCGCTTGGCCGGTTCGGAAAGGCGGAAGAGGTAGCCGCTCTGGTGACATTTCTGCTCTCGGCTTCCGCAGATTACATCACGGGACAGGTTTTCGCTATTGACGGCGGCTTGCAAATGTAATATGTAAGTGAGTTATTCCGTTCCTCAGACTACACGGAGGTAAGAAAGAGATGGAAATTCCTGGAAAAGTAAAGAGCATTGTTACGGAGCAGCTTGGCGTGGATGCGGAAGAAGTGACGGAAGAAGCATCTTTCATCGAAGATCTGGGAGCCGATTCCCTGGATACGGTGGAACTGGTGATGGCGTTTGAAGAGGAATTCGGCATCGTGATTCCGGATGAGGATGCCGACAAGATCCGTACGGTGGGGGAAGCGATTAAATACATCGTAGCTCATGTCTAGTGCACTGTAACACATGGTTATGAAGTGTTTTGTTTCCGGAAAACGTTTTGTAGCGCCGGCGTCCCCGCCGGCAAAAGCATTGTGCAGCGTCGAGTTCTGCCGGCGAGACGCCGGCGACTGTCCAAAAACTCTTTGTAGCGCTGGCGTC
>CAZDDB010000030.1:18643-19139 GCA_964504105.1 uncultured Acidobacteriota bacterium | reverse complement strand
CTGCCGCGTGGCCGGATAGCCAACAGGATCGATCGCCTCTACCTTTGGCCTGCGCTTCAGGAGTGGTCGGTTCTCCAGAAGCAGATCGACTACAACGCGGCCCTTGCGCGCATGGTACGCGAGCTTTCCAATCAGTTGGCTGAACTGCAAGCTCGTGTCGCGGTGCAATCCACCCTCGCCTCGGCCCTATTCCCACGTCAACGCGGCCCAAGTGATGATATCTGCGCCGAGTTGAAAGAGCTGCGCGCTCGGATAGAACAGTTGGAGAACGAAACCCGATCCCGCGGAACGTAAATCCTAATCAACTGGTGCTGACTGACTTCCAACTAGGAGGGAAATTGGCGAAGGTGAAAGATCAAGAACCAGATGTGGCGGCAATCTTCGCAGAATTGCGCGAGCAGGTACGTTGTCGCCATGCCTATTTCTCGGTCGACAGTTCCAGTCACCCGTATGCTCTCAATCTTGCGGAGTTGAAGCGAAGTATTGAGATGGTAAG
>CAZDDB010000030.1:17787-18633 GCA_964504105.1 uncultured Acidobacteriota bacterium | reverse complement strand
CACGTCGGCATACTTTCCGATAACATGGCGGACGCGTGTCGTAGGCAGGCTTGGCGCTTATGCCAGGCGCGCCATGAGGGTCCTGCTGAACTGGTACATTAACCCTATCTTGGAGCAGCAGAACCTCTTCAATTGCGCAGTAGCGCGCACTCTTGTCGAAATGGCCGCCTATCAGGAGAGTTTGACCAGGAAATGGCAAGCCCTTGAAGACCGCGTGGAGCGTCTTGAATCACCCGGCGATAAAACATGAATATCGCCATCTGCACAGCCCAGGTTCCTTTTGTGCATGGGGGAAACGAAGTGCTGGTGGAGGGTTTGCGCGACGCCGTGATTGCACGTGGGCACCGAGTGGCTGTGATTGCCCTTCCTTACAAGTGGTACCCTCGCTCCCAGATCGTTCCCAGCGCACTTGCATGGCGGATGGTTGACATAACGGAAGCGAACGGGCAGAAGATAGACCTCGCTATCTGTACCAAATGGCCATCCTACATGGTGAAGCATCCCAACAAAGTGACGTGGCTTGTGCACCAGTTCCGCCAGATATACGACTGGTTCGGTACTCCGATGTCAGACTTCACAAACTGGCCGGCGGACGTGCAGGTGCGCCGTACTATCATCGATATGGATGGAAAGGCGCTGGCCGAGAGTAGACGCATATTTACGATATCGCGTAATGTGGCCTCCCGCCTCAAACGTTTCAATGGCCTGGATGGCATACCTCTTTATCCACCGGTTCGCTCTGGCCTGGATCTTCAGCCGGGTCCGTACGGCGATTATATCCTGTCGGTAAACAGACTGGATGCTGCCAAGCGAGTGGGCATGCTGCTCGATGCCCTAGCTGCTAGC
>CAZDDB010000030.1:0-17777 GCA_964504105.1 uncultured Acidobacteriota bacterium | reverse complement strand
CAGGGCCAGAAGCGGAAAGCCTCAAGCGAAAGGCACGACACCTGGGGATTTCTGAGCATGTGGAATTCACGGGTTACGCGTCGGATGAAGAGATCTCGCGCTTGTATGCAAACGCCCGCGCCGTTTATTATGCGCCGATCGATGAGGACTACGGCTACGGCACGGTCGAAGCGTTAACCGCAGCGCGGCCTGTGATAACTACCGACGACTCTGGTGGAGTACTGGAGTTCATTGAAGATGGTAAGACCGGGCTGGTAACTGCACCGGACCCGAAACGTATCGCACGGTCCGTACTGCGTCTCATGGAAGACTCACGCGAGGTCGACCGAATGGGTGCCGCGGGAAAGGCAAGAGTATCAAACCTTACGTGGGACCACGTGGTAGACTCATTGCTAGGCGCAACACGATAGTGCCATACCTTGTTTGGCTCGTTCTGACAATACCTTTGAGCTGTAATCGCTGCGCATGAAGTTAGCTTTTTTCTCCCCTTTCAATCCTATCCAATCGGGTATCTCCGACTATAGCGAGGAATTGCTTTACGCGTTGTGGAAGTGTCGGTTGGATGGTCATAGCCTTGACATCGATCTGTTTGTTGATAAAGGTTACAGGCCGTCCAACCAGGAACTGGTGGCGAGATGGAATATTCTATCTGGGCACAAGTTTAGTCGGCTTGCCTCCCGATACGACGCGATTATCTACCAAATGGGCAACTCACCTGCTCACGCTTATATGTACGAGGCGTTGCTGAAGCATCCTGGCGTCTTGGTCTTGCATGAGTTCACTCTGCACCACCTGCGTATCTGGATGGCTCTCAACCGTGGGAAGCATCGCGAGTATACATCACTTATGGCGGGCAAGTACGGCGAGGAAGGCAAGGAAGCCGCTCGACGCGTGTTGCTGGGGCAGTTTCCCGAAGCCCTTTTCAAGTATCCGCTCAGCGACGAAGTTATAGGGGCGGCGAGAGGTGTTATCGTCCACAGCCATTACATGGAGGGGCTGGTGCGTGCGGTGCGGCCCGAAGTGCCGTTAGGTGTTGTCCCGATGGGTATACCTCTGCCAGGCCTTATTCCAAAGGAGGAAGCGCGGGCATACCTCCGGCTTGATCCGGAAGTTTTCCTGATCACATCGGTCGGACATCTGAACCCGTACAAGCGCGTGTCGTCGACTCTGCGTGCTTTCAAAACCTTGCTGATGGAGATCCCCAATTCGCTCTACTTGCTGGTTGGCAGCCGCTCCCCCAACTATGACCCTGCACGCCAGATAGAGATGCTTGAGTTGTCGCATTCTGTGAAGACTACCGGATATGTTTCATCGGAGGATCTCCGTTATTACCTTGCGGCTTCAGATGTGTGCGTAAACCTGCGCTGGCCCACTGCCGGCGAAACATCGGCGTCCCTGTTGCGGATCATGGGCGCGGGCACCCCCGTGCTTGTATCGCGCACCGGCTCGTTCGAGGAATTGCCCGATGAGGCAGTAGGCAAGATAGACGTTGGCGATATTGAAGAGGAACTGCTAATCGAGGACCTGCTCCTGTTGGCACGCCGCCCCGACATCCGGGAGGCCATGTCGCGCTCTGGGCGGCGCTACGTGGCCGAGTGCCATAGCCTTGAGGGCGCGGCTCAAGGCTACTTGAAGTTCTTGGCTTCTTTGAGCGGTGATGCGCACGAAATAAAGTCGTAGCATGAGAATTGCTCTTTGGATTGCTTTCTGTGTTCTACTGTATTGGTAGGTTGAGCCTCTGCGTTTCGGGGGAGGATCGTTCAAGAGCAGCAGACAAATCAATAGACAAGATAATCTGAAATTAGTATTGTTTTATGTCGATAGTCGGAACGGATGAAATATTTCAACCCGGATTACTTCAATCTCTTGAAAGAGATTGCTGTCTGCCAGTTTAAGCTCAAAGATCAAAGCACTTTCTTCGGGTTCCTTTGGAGTTTTCTGCATCCGCTGATCATCCTGCTGGTTCTGTTTCTGTTTTTTCATTGGAGGATGGAGACTTCGGCCGAGCATTATTCCATCTTTCTACTGATAGGTATTATTCATTTTACCCACTTTTGCAACAGTACCAGTGCCTCCATGACTGTGCTGGAATCGATGAAGCAGATTACTTGCAACGTCGTCATGCCGAAAGAACTTCTGGTCATGGGGTCGGTACTTGCAAACACCCTCGAATTTTGTATCTCGATGCCCATCTGTATCGGAATCGCTTATGTCACAGGGGTTCACCTATCCCGGGCACTTACATTATTGCCTCTACTTTATTTCGCTCAGATCATGATGGTATTGTGGGTCTCGTTTCTGATGTCCTGTTTGTTCGTTTTTGTTAAAGATATCGGCCACATTTATCAGGTATTTCTACGAGTTCTCTTTTTCATCACCCCGATCTTTTACGCGCCTGATTTTCTGGGAAATGGGATTGCGAGATATATTCTTCCGTTGAATCCACTGGCTCAGGTGGTCCAATTCTCCAGAGATATCATCATAAGAGGAGACCGTTCTTCAGCAGATTCTTTTCTCGCCTTCACTTTCGGGAACGTTGTTCTTGTACTGGTTAGCTTCTTCATCTTTAAGAGATGCGAACGAAGGTTTGCAGAACATGTCTGAAACGAATTGGGCGCTGAAAATTGAGCAACTCTGTAAGACTTTTTCTTCACATAGAAGGCATTTTACCGCCTACCGGGCGCTATTAAATCATGCAGGCAGAAAGCTCGAGGATCCCGAACTTTTTTTTGCTTTGAAGGATATCCATTTTGAACTGACTCGAGGAGAGAAGCTTGGAGTAATTGGAGATAACGGATCCGGTAAGACTACTTTGCTTAGACTCATTGCAGGCTTGTATCAGCCGAATTCCGGTCGACTTAACGTCCACGGGGAAGTGACACTTCTTGCGGGTCTAGGTATTGGCATGATCGACGAGCTCAGTATTGAGGAAAATGTGTTTTTGTACGGAATGATTTATGGTCTCCAAAGGAAGCAGATTAAAGAAAAACTGCCTGAAATCATTGATTGGGCAGGATTACAAGACTTTGCAGGATTTAAGGTCAAACATTTGTCTTCGGGTATGAAGGAAAGGCTCGCCTTCTCCACAGTTCGCCATGTCGATAAGGATATTTACCTTTTTGATGAGGCTTTAGCTGCAGGTGATAAAAATTTCAAAGAGAAATGCGAAGTTGTTTTTCAAGGATACAAGAAGACCGACAAGACCTTCTTGGTTGCCACACATGATCTCAGTTTCGTCCAGTCATTTTGCACCAAGGCGCTCTGGTTGCACAAGGGCAGCCAGATTTCCTTCGGAGACCCCGAAATTGTTGTCCTGGCGTATCGCGAATCCAAATTGTAATCACAAAACGCCGCGGATGAACTACAGCTGCTCTCGTTATCAAAAGAAAGCCGTGCGCGGGTCCTTTTCACTCGAAGAATCTTTAAAGTCGATTGACACTAGGACATAAGTCTGATCGATATGAATGATCCTTCCAAAGTGCCGAAGATTCTTAATGAATTTTCTATAGTTCAGAAGATAATCATCTTGAATCCGTTTGCGATGGATCAGTACTAGAGAAATATGATCAGACTGAAATAGCCTTTGTAGCTCGGAGCGATCATCATATGCGCGGTCAATTCGCCGAATGATATCCATGGAGTCGCGAGGAGCGTACCCACTGTCTCCGTTGACGGTCCACTTATCGTGATAGATGTGCATAAATTGATAATATCCATCATCCTGGACTTGACCAACCCCTATGCCTTTCAAGTTTCTGTGACTCATTCCAGAAGGTAGCTCTAAAAGGACAGCGCCTGGAGCCTGTTCAATGACCCGATAGATGTAAGTCAATTTGTAGACATCCGAATGATTCTCTAGCTTGTGAGGCGTGTGTGTATCAAAAACGATTAAAGATGCGATCGCAATCAAGGAAGCATATTTAACAATTCTCTGAGACCGCTCGTGGTTGATTGCCTCCATGAACGAAAGCAACAATAAACTAAGCGGTAGGGACAACAACACCCAGATTCTCGAAATGACACGGATCGAGCGAAATACAAAATGCAAATTGTAAAGGAAGTTGTAAGGCAACTTGATACTTGTTTCTAGATCGTTCACTTTCAGAATTGGCCCCAAAGCAAACAACAAGCTCACAACCGCCACTGCCAGAGAAATCTTTTATGCAGCGGGCTAAGAATGAGCATCAAAACAGCGCCAATCAATGCACCTAATCCGGAGTATCCTGGGAATCTCGGATAACGCACAATGTCCAATAAGTCTGATCCGTAGTGGATCAAAGAAGATAAGGAGCGCACTGTTCCAACTGTAATCTTGAATTCCAAATAGGGAAGATTTACCAGCAAAATAATGCCGCCGGTGCCAAGCAAAGTAATTAGAATTGGACCAACGAACTCTTTTTTAAAGAGATGTCTGATTTTATCAATTCGATGAAGGTGGATTGCTGCAAACAATAGAAAAATTGGCGTAATCAGAAACATGAATAGTTGGAAATAAATTCCTACGAGAGACTGGAGAACATAAACCAGCCCGCAAAGATAGATGTATTTTGTCTTTTTCGTTTCCGCGAATTTCATGCAGAAAAAGACAAACCACGGGACAAAACCATAAAAGTTGATCTGGGAATGGGTATCAGTAAATGCAGGCAGATAGACAAAGTAAATTCCGCTGAAAATAATGGCGAAAGTGCCTGCCTTCATTTGTCGGGCAAGGAAATAATAACCCGTTGCGGCAATCATCAACTGCGCAAAGTAGATAAAGTTGTAGGTTTCCAAAGGATCCCGAGTAAGGATGTAATACGGAAAACCGATAATGGAATGCAAATAAAAATGATCGGTGTAAGCGAGTGTTTCCCGGTGAGGATAGAAAATTCTCCGATCTGTCCAATTCTGGAAATCGAGTTCCAAGACTTTGTGAATATTATCGATGATTGCGAATTGAATCAGTCCTCCATCTTTTTCCGGGGAAAGCCTATGACTTTCAAAAAGGTTAAATCGCCAAAAACAGAAGAAAATCAGAACAGCAAAGTACAGAAAAGCATTTCGTGCGATTGCGCTCATCCTCTTAGGTGTGAAAGTTTATTTGATTTCTTTGAACTTTGGAATTACAAGTAGAGACGCTAACGATAGAAATCCTGGTGGTAAAAAAAGATTGCAACAGGGAGCATAATGAGCCGAACCGCAGTCATTATATGCCAACTGGATCGGCACGGGAAGACTTGCCAATTAGAGGGATTGGACGGTGCCTTTTGATCTGCCTCATTCCAAAGTTTGTGAGCAACGAATTTGATACTCGCACCGGGATGAATCGGGTCTGAAGACTGGTTTTACCACCGCAGTTCTTTAAGCTCGCCCCGGGAGGCTTGAGGGGGTGCGCGCTTCTGGCGACTTCGCCATCCACACCGGGTGCACCGGGTGGCCCCGTCGACGAAGAATTTGAAAAGTGTGTCATAATAGTCGGAACCCAAATCGTCAACGCGACAGTTATGACCGAGCCTGAAAACGACCCCTTTCTAGGCAAACGGATTCGAGAGTATGAGATTCTGGACATCATTGGCAGAGGTGGCATGGGGGCTGTGTATCGTGCACGCCACGTTTACCTTGATGAACAGAGGGCGATCAAGGTCATTGAAAGCCAGTCGTCTACGGATCGTGATTTCATTGACCGCTTCATTCGCGAAGCCCGCGTGCTTAGAAAACTGAACCATCCCAATCTGGTTCAACTTTTTGAGTTTGGCACCCTGGAAAACAACTTGTTCTTCATGGTGCTGGAGCTTCTCCGGGGCGAGAGCGTCCTGGCGCGAGTCTCGCGGCTAAAGCGGATTCCGATCGTTAACGCAATTAAGATTGTCCATGAGGCGGCGCTTGGCTTGCAAAGCGCACATGAAAAAGGGATCGTGCACCGTGACATCTCACCGGACAACATATTTTTGGTCCAGGACGCTCAAGGCAACGAAATCACTAAAGTGATTGATTTCGGCATCGCCAAACCAACGTGGAGTGCCGGGCTGACGGCCGTGAACCTGTTTATCGGAAAGCCGGAATTCTGTAGCCCTGAGCAGTGCGGGAAACTGGACGAAGGAGAGGTCATCGACGGACGTTCCGATATCTATTCGCTTGCTGTTTGTCTGTACTATATGCTGGCCGGTCAACTCCCATTCTCTTCCCACACTTCTTACGGGCTCATCGTAAAACATTTGAGTGAAGTTCCCGCGCCCGTATCGTCGCACTTTAAACCGGCAGAACTTCCACAAGATCTTGATAGGCTGATCTCGAAAGCGCTGTCCAAGGACCGGGACCAGCGGCCTGCGACGATGAACGAGTTTGCCCTTGCTCTGGAGCAGATTGCCCCATCGCGATTTGTCCCGGTTGAGATGGTTGGTATGAAAACCGAGGTTGTTTATTCTGAACTTCCAACCGGGAAGCTGTTTGGCCAGCGGTACCTCGTGCAAAAGAAGATTGGCAGTGGTCGCATCGCTACCGTTTACCAGGCGATAGACAGGATACTCGATGTGTCTGTGGCGCTGAAGATCATGAACCCTGACGTCGTCCATGACCGGAAGACTCTGGAGGCGCTGAAACGTGAAGTTATCCAGGCGCGCCGTGTTGCTCATCCGAACGCTTGCCGCATTTTCGATATTGGAGAAGTGTCGGGAACCCACTATATTTCGATGGAATTCCTGGAAGGAAAGACCCTTGCGGAGATTATCAAGGAACGCGGACCGCTGCCACTCGAGAGCGGCATCCCCATTATCCGCCAGGTTCTCGAGGCCTTGCGAGAGGCGCACCGGGTCGGAGTCATACATCGCGCCCTGAAACCTCAAAATATTATAGTTGACTCCCATTTCCGGGCGGTGGCCATGGATTTCGGAATTTTGATCAGTCCGGATTCCAAGTTGATCACTCTTACGGGGCTTCAGATGAGCACCGCTCAATACATGGCGCCTGAGCAGTTTACAGTAAGTGATGTGGATCATCGTGCAGATATCTATTCCCTTGGTGTTATCCTCTTTGAAGTATTTGCCGGGAGGCTTCCCTTTGACGCCAACACTCCGGTTGAGATGATGAACGCACACATGCATTCTCCCCCAATGAAACCATCTACACTTGTCCCCCAAATTTCACCGATGCTGGAAAGGGTCATTTTGAAAGCCCTGGAAAAAGATCGCGAGAAACGATTCCAGCAGGTTTCGGAGGTTCTTCGCGAACTCAAGCCTTTGGATGCTCCTTCCACAGTAGGATCAGGTTATCAGAATGAGATGACAGCGTTCAAGTTGCTGTCGGAAAAAAGCTACACGCGCGCCATTCAGCATTTGTCGAAACTCCAAAGTAGCCATCCACAAAGTCAAGATTGGAAAAAACTACTGGGCATTGCAGTCTCGGCCAAAGTAAGGAAGGGATTGCGGCGTGTCAGATTGTTCATCAGGGAGCGGCGCTATGAAGACGCGTACTCGCTGCTGGAAACCCTCAGTGCCCTGAATCCTGATGAGGAGCGGACTGTTAAGCAGCTCGCGAACGCGAGGTCCCACCTGGAGAAACATAAAGAACAGAACAAGGCTCGCTCCGCGAAGGAGCCCGTTGATTCTATGGCACCGACCATTTCCGTTCCGGCAACCACAATTCAGGAAGTTCAGCAGCAAAAGCCGGGCAATGAACTTGAGATTGAATTGGCTGGAATCGAAGAAGTTATTGACGCTGATGCGGATGCAGCCAGGGAAAAGGCAAAGGCGGAGCGCGTATGGGAGTTGTTCAAGCAAGGAGAATTGAATTTCGAAAGAAATCAATGGAAGGAAGCGATGGACGCCTGGAACTCAGCTCTCGAGCTGGCTCCAAAAGATGAGTCCTTGCAACAATGGATCAACGCTGCCGCGACCCGGCTTGAACGGGAGAATGAAGTGCGAAAGGTTGCTGCAGACGAGGAATATAGGCACAAGATCCAGGAAGGCACTGACCATTTTCATGCAAAGCGGTGGAATGAGGCGCTGAAATGCTTCCTGATAGCCGGCGAAATCAGACGTGGAGAAAGTGAATTGGAGAGGTTTATCGCACTTACGAGCGAAAAAGCGCAAAAACAGTTTCAGCTGCAAAGTAAACTCCATTCCGCTTCGGTTCGGGTAGATTCGTCTCTAAAGATGCGCCACTATGATCAAGCGATTCAGCTTTGCACGGAAGTCTTGCGGGATGACTTTTCCGAGTTTGCACTCGAGACAGACATGGAAATCATTCGCCGGCAACTTGCGTATGCTCAGTCCCGAATGATTGATGATTTGAACGATCAGGCCGCTGAGCAGCTGGCGGCGGGAATTCCGTCTCGCGGTGTCTCTCTGGAAAATCCGATCGTGCCAACCCGTCGCGGTTGGCGTAACGTTCTTTTGCTCTGTACGCTTGTACTTCTTGTCGCGGCTTCAATTGCAGGGGTCTGGTTTGTTTTCAGATCTCAACCAAACCGCACCAATGAGGCGTCGAATCCCCTTGGTAAGCCTCCGGTCATTGCTCCCATCACTTCGCCGGCGAATGTTGCTATCAATGTTTTGCCCTGGGCCCGGGTTAAGATTGTTCCGGGATCAAAGGATTTCGAGTTGGCGGACCATCGAGCAGAGCGGATCACTCCATTCTTCACGACTTTACCGGAGGGTGAATACCAGCTCGAAATAAGGAGAGATGGGGCGGCGCCGCTTTTTCGGAGGATTCAAGTCAAGCGTGGCAAATCAAACGTGTTCTTGTTTACTTCATTGGGTTACGATCCCAGCGCGACTCTGAAAAGAGTAATGGTTGAAAAATGAGGATCAAAATGACCCTTTATCTTTGCGCTCTGGCTGTATCCTCTTTCTTTGCCGTGATGGATCCTGCTTTTGGTGAAGATCCGTCCCCGAAAACCGAAGGCTCTACTGCACATGACGTGGCTGCTTTGGTGAGAACCGCAAGAATGTACCTTGACCAGGGCAATCTTGAACACGCGAAGAGAGCGTTGGAACGGGCACACCAGCTTGCCCCCGATGATCAGTCTATCTCGGACTTGCTTTCCCAGGTCAGGATGATGCAGTCGGGGCAAACTGCTGTGGATCTTGCGGGCATCGAGGCTGCACTCGGCAGGAACGACTGGACGGAAGCGGAGAGATTACTTAAATCGGTTACCGCCCGGGCTCCCTCCAATCCGCATCTTGCAGACTACAGGGCTCGAATCCGGCAAGGAATCGAACAGACTCTCGAGATTCATGAATCGGAGAAACAGGCCTTGCTTGCCTTTTATAACGGCGATTATCGGGCGGCAATTGCTACGCTTGAGCAATTGATTGCGCGCCAAAGAAACTCTCCCAGATTTGAGTTTTACCTCGGGTGCAGCAAGGCAGCTTTGGCTCTCATGAGTCCTGAAGCGGAAATGGAGAAAATGAAACAAGAAGCCTTGCAACACTTTGGTCAGGTCAAACGCCTTGATCCCGGGTTCCGTTACGACAGCCAAGATATCTCTCCCCTTATTTTGGAGTTGTTCAAGAAAGTAGAGTAGTACCGATGAAAGCGTAATGCTGTTCCTGTTGATTCTTGCAATCGGACTGGTAGGGTGGATTTCGTACTCTCTTCTTTCGTGTGATTCCGGCTCCATGGGAATCGAATCCAGCGGGCTTGCGCGATGGTTCAGGAATTCGTTTGTTTTGTTCCTGACGGGGACTGGGACCACTTCGACAATCCTGTTTCTGGCGGCCATTTCGGGCCTATTCTTCAAGGCCGCGTTTTTCACGGCGGCTTTGATCCTTCTAACGCTATTTTTTCTCAAACGGCATCTATTCGGTCCGGCAGCGAATCCGGTGCAGTTCCGTTTCTATCTGGTGTTTTGTCTTTTGGTCGCTGGTCTTACACATACTCTCAGTAGAGTCGCGCCACCATATGAATCGATCCTGCTTCGAGATGACGCCTGTCTTTATGTTGGGACCGCTTTTCAATTGGCGCGGTCAGGAGGCCTTCAGTATCATGATCCGCTGGTTGCGGAAATGACGCCCGAAGAAAGAACCGCATTTTTCCGCATCAAGACCGGCGATTATGCCCGATTTCCGGGCGGCGTAAACCTGATCAAACCGGAGAAGGGGATCGTCACCTTCGGCTTCTATCATCTTTTGCCGGTCTGGATCGGCTTCGGCATTCATTTCCTTGGAGCGCAAGAATGTTTGAAGCTGTTGAGCCTCTTCTTTGTTATTACACTGATTAACATCTGGTTTCTTGCTCGAAAAGTGGGAGGGCCGCTACTGGGGTTGTCGCTCCCTCTGATCCTTTTCTTTTTTTATCCGCAGGTTTTTTTTGCGAGGATACCGCTATCTGAATCTCTATCACAAATGCTTTTTCTTTCCGGTCTGTGGATTTTTCTTGGTCAGAGCGCCGATGGCGAGATGCCTCCCGGACAGCAGCGTCTGGCTGCGATGCTTTTCGGCAACATGTTTCTGGCGCGATTCGACACACTCTTTTTTGTGCCCGTTTCGCTGGTGTTCATCTTTTCGCTGATCCCCCCGCTGCGAAGAAATACCGGTGAATGGCGCCCGTTTCTGGCAGGTATCGTGCTGTTCGCGTTGCTCGCACTCTATCATCAGTTCACGAGCGACACCTATCTCTTTGTCTACAAGATCAGCAGGCAGACTCTCGGGCATTTCTGGACACGTGGCACGGCCATTCTTACGGATTTGTCGTTGAAGCATCCCGTCGTGGGCGCGATGGTTTTTACCGGGATTTGTGTCCTTGTCACGGCAACAACAAGGTTCTGGATCCCGCAAGGAAAGACGTCGCGCAGCATTCGTGCACGGGCGATTGGAGGAACAGGAATTGGTGTAGCGCTTTTGCTGGTCGTTTTTGAGAGCGAGTTCCGGTGGACTCGATTTTGGAGCCACTTCGCATGGTTCGGTCCCATTTTCCCGGTTTGGATGGCGGCGTGTCTCCTGATCGGATTGGTGCTTTTTGTATACATTCAGATCCTGAACCGTGAGCCGGTTGTCTTTTGGAGCCTCCTGATCCTGATGCTTATTCCGGGAATTTGCTATCTCGATCGCGCGTTCATGCTGCCCGAGCAGCCATGGGTCATGAGACGCTTCATGCCGATCACGTTCCCGCTGTTCTTTTTACTCTCTTTCGGGGGCTGGTATCTGTTTCTCAACAAGACGCTTGGGTACTACAGGGCTGTTCGGCAGATTGCCTTCTTGCTTTTTGTCCTCTGTTGTTCTTCCATTTTCTACAGAACGTCTTCGTACCTTTTCCGTGATCCCATCTATCAGAATGTAATTGCTCAAGTCGGCAAAATTGCCGGACGGCTCCCTCATGATGCCCTGCTATTGATTCCGTACACCCTTGGCGGTTCTCATGTTCAAATGCCGCTAAGTTACATGTTCGGGCACGACACGTTGCTGATTCACTTTGAAGTAGAGGACCAGGGTTATCAGGATCTTGTTGGAACGTATCTGAGTCGTCAGACGGAACAGGGAAGACCGCTCATGGTTGTACTGCAGAGGCCGCTTCGAAGCACCTGGCCGGACACGATCCAGCCGGTGACGAGTTTTTTTCGCGGGTTCAACATGAGATTTAGATTTGCTTCCAACATTGCATTTCGCGTAATTACCGATACTCCACCCGACAGATTGATGAGCCATACCGATCCGGTTGTGATGCCTTTCCGCATGTTCGTACTGGAGCCGCGGTAATGTCCCCCCGATCGATGTGGATACGGTTATGGATCTGGCCGGCGGCCTTTGCGATCTGGGCTTCCTGGGAGTGCGCAATTCGGCTTTTTCTGTTTCACGAAGACTGGAGCATTTCCCATTTACTCTCGTACATCGGGATCCATTTGGGCGTTGGGCTGATCTGGAGTCTTGTGCTGGGGATGATCCATGGGGTGCTGATTACGCTGGCGGCCGGGAGTGAGAGGAAATGGCTCCTCTCTGCGTGTACTCCGGTCTCAGCCGCTCCAGTTGCGGCACTTGTAGGACTTCCTACAATTTTCTACTTCCGCTATTTCGCCGTTCAACATGCGATGTCCTTTTCAACGCGTTGGATCTGGGCAATCATTCCTGTTCTGGGAGCGATCTACTGGATCTGCCGTATCGTTGCCCGTTTCCTTGCGGGAGTGCGCGTTCCTCCGTGGATCTGCGGTGTATTTTTTTTCTTTCCTATTGCTGCGTTTTTTTTCGGGCAGTTGCTGTGGCAGACTCCACCTGCGGAGCATGCGAAAGGGCCGGTTCGCTACGTTGTTCTGATCAGCATCGATACCCTGCGCCATGACTACGTGGGCGCATACGGCGCAAAGCAAGTGCGAACGCCTGTCCTGGATCAGGTTGCAGCTGAAGGCGCGCTTTTTCTGGAAGCCATCTCTTCCATCCCTTTGACCGGTCCTTCTCACTCCACAATGCTCACGGGACTCTCTCCCTTAATTCACGGTGTGCGCCGGAATGGAGACTTCCTTCCAAGAAGGACATGGACCGTAACGCGCCAGCTCCGTGACTCTGGCTTTCGGACCGGCGGTTTTATTGCAGGATATCCGTTGAAGTCGATCCTGTCGGGTCTGGATCAAGGATTTCAGCGATACGATGAGCGGTTGGCTTTCATCGACGCATTCAACGAGACCTATTACGGGCGTCTCGCCTTTGTTCTTCCATTTTTCCGGCGTGGACTGTATCGTTCGGCAAAAGAGGTAACCGATCCCGCGATGGAATGGATCGACCAATCCGATGGAAGTCCATTCTTCTTGTTTCTGCACTATTACGATCCCCATTTTCCGTACGGCGCCAAAGATCGAGTTCGAGACCTTCGGTATCCACTCAAAATGACGGCCTCGAAGGAAGACGTTGACAATCAGAAGCGTCTGTATGCCGAGGAGGTGCATGCGGTCGATATTCAAATCGAGCGGATCATTGGCTTGCTTCGGGGAAAGGGGATCTACGATCAGACGCTTTTGATCATTACATCCGACCACGGTGAGAGCCTGGGGGAACACGATTATTTCTACGGTCACGGTTTCTATACTTATGAGCAGCTGGTTCGGGTTCCGATGATTGTTCGATGCCCGCTGCTGGTGGGCCCCGGAATTGTTGTGCCGCAACAAGTCGCAGTGCTGGATGTGTACCGTACGATTCTGGATGCGGTGGGTCTTCGACCGAAGCCGGGATCCGGTGGTGTCAGTTTGATTGAACTGGCCAATCAGGCGCCCCCCGGTTACAACCGCGTCATCCTGTCACATAACTTCATTAGCGATGTGCATGCAGCGCGGACTTCTCAATGGAAATTCATCCAAAACGGAGGGAACAAGCAGAAGCCGTTTGAACTATACGACCTGCACACAGATCCGGGAGAAACCGTGAATCTGTACACGACAAAGCGAGACATCGCATTGTCACTGGAACAGTTCCTGGCGGCTCAACTCGCTTCCAGTGCAGTAAGCCGGACTTCGCATCTCACACCGGAACAAATCGAGACCCTCAAAAGCCTCGGCTACGTGCAGTAAGGACGCACGCCGTGCTCCCGCCGCGGGCTGGAAGCCCGCGCTCCCGCTCGTCATCCGTTGCGGAAGCGGTAGAATGTCTTGACTGCGATAAACCAGTCGCGCGCGCCGATTTTCTTGCCCTGTTCTTTGCCTCGCGGAAAATAATGAATCGGGACCTCGTGGATGGTATGTCCGCGCGCCAGAATTCGAGCTGAGATTTCGTGGTCCAGCTCAAAACCGGATGTCAGAAAATCCAATCCTTTCACGACATCCTTCCGGAACAGCTTGAGGGCAGTCACAGTGTCTGTGAGATAACGGCCTGTGAACAAGAGTCCAACCAGACTCAAGCTGCGTCCCCCCAGATAAGCTGCCACCGATTGGTTGGGATATTTCCCCCCTCGCATGTAGCGGCTTCCATAGACTGCATCCGAGCCCGTGTTGAGAAGCGTTTCCAGCATGGAGACATAATCGTTTGGATCATATTCCAGATCGGCATCCTGGATGATGATGTAGTCTCCGGTTGCGAGAGTGATCCCTTTCTTCACAGCTTCCCCCTTTCCACTATTTTTCGGCAGCGTATGCAAACGGACTTCGCGAAAACTGCGAACGATATCTGGAGTACGATCCGTGGAACAATCATCTACCACAATGACTTCCTTTGTGGTTTGGAAGCGGGAAAGGTCCACGGACAGAACTTTCTCCAGCAACGTACCGATAAACTGTTCTTCGTTGTAAGCCGGGATGACAACGGAGAGAGTTTTCTTTTCCTTGAGATAGTTCTCCACACGCTGAAGATCTTCTGCATTATTGATGCCGACCGATTCCATCTCGTGCTGTGCGGGGAATGACCGGACTTTCGCGCGAGAGCCTAACCAGGGAATAAAGGGCAAGAAATTTCGTTCGGATGTTGCAGCTCCGCTTTCCACTTCTTCGGAGAACTTTGCAAGATGGTTCACGTAGGCCTCCCTGGAAAGAGAGAAAAGGCCGAGATCCCCTTCACCCCGTTCCGGCATCTCGTCTCCTTCACGTTGATGAAGGATCTTTACGATGTCTCCTTGTTGGTTCCGCACCAGATGGATGTAGGGATGTGATCGAAATATGGTGGGAAGGATCAAATCGGAATCAGGATCTTCCGCAGATAATTGCGCGAGATTCTTCACGGTCTCCGCATGCACCGCAATCTGATCGCACCAGGTGATCCAGATCCGGTCCGGTTTGTTTTCCCGGATGCGCGGTGACGGAATCAAGATCGCGTCCAGCATCCCTGTGGGACTATGTTGCAAATCGATATCGATGGGCCAGGAGGATATGTGTTTCCGGACTTCCTCTTCAAACGAAGGATGGACAACAAGAATGAATCGATCCGCGAATGGAGAGTAGAGTTCAAAGAGATGTTCGATCATCGGTTTTCCGTTTACCGGAACCAACGGTTTGGGGACAGATGCTTTCAGCCGTGTGCCGAATCCTGCGGCGGGGATGATCATCCAGGTTTTCATGAGATGTCCAGGTGTGCGAGCAATTCTTGCAGACCGGGAAACGCTCCGACAAACCGCCCGCTGCGGATCCGTGTTCCGGTTCTGACGGATGCGGCAAAGGCTCCCGATGCGATGGCTGCGGCGAGCCCGGCTGCGCTATCTTCGATAACCAGCGCCCTTTCGGGAATACCACCCATCCGGGTGATCGCGGTGACATAGATCTCCGGATCCGGCTTTCCGGTTGCCACATCATCCGCTGCAATCATGACCGGGAAGAACGGTGTCATTTCGAAGCGGTTCAAGATCCTGTTTGCCGTTTCGCGGGACGCGCCGGTTGCCAGCACAACACGAATGCCGTTTCGCGAAAGCATCGTCAGCGCGCCGGCCGTGTCGGGGTAGAGAATGTCTTCCGTGCTTATGTATTTGCGTGCTTCGGTTTGTTTCAACCGAATCCAGTCCTGAAGCCGGGAAGGAGACGGTTGAAGCGGAGCGGCATATTCCACAACGACATCCCGTGTGCTGCGTCCCGCGATCTTCTCGTATGGCGGTCCCGCGATTCCAATTTTCTTCCAGAGCATTTCAAAGGCCCGGCTGTGGCAGGGACTGGTATTCACCAGCACGCCGTCCAGGTCGAAGATTAACAGATCGAAAGTGGGTATCCTCATTGCTGTGGAGCCACCGGCCGTTTCAGTCTCCATCGGACGATCCGCATCAACGAGTGAACTCCATCGAATATTGTAGTACGCCGGACCTTCTCCGGCGAGAGTGAGAAAAACTGTACCGGCGTTTCAAAAATGTCCGCACGGTCACGCAGCAGAGCGGAAAGCAGATCGTGGTTCAGATACTTGTGCTGCAACTCGTTCTTGACGGTATGCAAATATCCTGACCGCACAGCGCGCACTCCGGAAAGGGTGTCGGAGATGTAGCGGCCATACAGAAGCAGATAGGCAAGACTCAACACGTGGCTCCCCAGGTAGCTGATTGCGCCCAGGATCACGTTGTGACGGTACCGCAGCCGGTAAGATTCGTGTATGTCGCGGATCGATAGCCTTCTGCTTCCCCATACAGCATCCAGTCTGCGGTGGTTCAGCAACGAGGCCACATTTACAATGTCTTCCCCTTTGTACATTCCGGAAGACTCAAACAAGATGATGTAATCGAAGGGATGAGTCCGCAGGCATTCCGGAAAAGATCCCGTATTTTCCACCGGGAAGGGAAGAGAATCGGTAAAGGATCCATCCAGTGTTTCGCTGCTGCTGTAGAAAACTATCAGCCGCATCGGGAGCCGGTGGATTCCTCCACGAAGCATTTCAAGGATTGTCTGGCTGATCTTGTTCAGTGAACCTGTTTCCATCAGCAGGATTGCGATTCGCTGCTCTTCGCCTTTCTGAAGAATCGATTCAATAAACGGAGTCAGCACTTTAGCCGCGTCATGCCGCCCGGTGACCCCTTCCTCATAATTTCCGATACGCACCAGACGTGGGTCTTCTAAACTCTCCAGACGTCCCAGCGGAATGTAAGGCGCTTCGGGAGTGGGTTTGCCCGGCTCGTTGATCAGGAAATGCGTAATCAGACAGGGTGTCGGCACCGTAAGCGTGTTCTTTTCTTTCAAGTAGTAGACGGCCTTCTCGATAATATCAACTGCGCTGCTGTCCGGAATCTCCGCATCTTCCTGCACATTGGTCACCAACAATTTGATCGCGGTCAGATTGTTTGCAATGGCCGTTCCGAGACCGGGCGTGATGTAAGACGGAAAGAGACTTGAGTGCTGCGTTCCCGGGGAGTAGATGATCAGGTCCGCTTCTGTGATTTTCTTCAATAGATTTGGGTTCGCGGAAACCGATTTCGCATGACGCTGTAGAAAGCCGGCGATCTCGGTCTGCTGCGCCGAAGACATTTGCTGCTGATCTTCCTTTGGTACCGGGCGATCAATCAGGAAGATATCCTGGATGTGGTTGCGCTTGTTTGCGTCCACAATTTCCGCTTCGCTTCCCAGAAGACGCAGATCACGGTTGAGCGCAACCAGGTACGCATTCGTGCCGTCGGTTACATTCTCTACGAGCCCTGAAGGAAGATTCAGCATCGAACAGTAAGCGGCAACGGCGGCGTTAAAATTGCGATCCGCATCCAGGAAGCAACCGGCAAAAACAATATTTCCCAGGCTGCAATCGGAGAAACAAAAGGGCCGCCCGGTTCGCTTCCTCTCCTGTTCAAAAAGAGAAAGCCACCGTGCCAGCTTGCCCCGTGTTTCGGGCTCAATCTGCTCCTCCAACTTGGCAACCTGCTTTTCAAATTCGGAAACCTCCTGGCTCGCGGATCCGCTGAGGATGCGGAAACAGTTTGCTGCTTGTTCCGGGGTGAAGTCTACCGGAAATCGCAGATCCAGGAGTTCGATCAGTTCCGGACGGCATGACTGGAGTTCGCCTGCCAGCCGCGAGCTGTTCTTCCGGAAGTCCGAGGGGCCCAGACTGTCTCCCAGAAATCTTCTCACTTCACCGGTGGAAGCTCCGTCATCGTATCCGTTGATGGCAAGGGTCAAATCCACCTGTGGATTGCGAATCAGCTGTTGCGAAAGAACCCTCGACCCCCTTCCACCGGAAAACAAAACTACCTTTACGTTTGGTACGCCGGCGTCCCGCCGGCTGTGCTCTGTAACGCCGGCGTCCCGCCGGCTCTGCTTTGTAACGCCGGCGTCGCGCCGGCTCTGGTTTGTAACGCTGGCGTCCCGCCGGCTGTGCTCTGTAACGCCGGCGTCCCGCCGGCTCTCCTCTGTAACGCTGGCGTCCCGCCGGCTCTCCTCTGTAACGCTGGCGTCCCGCCGGCTCTCCTCGTTCATATAATCTTCTTTCATTCTA
>CAZDDB010000029.1:0-19139 GCA_964504105.1 uncultured Acidobacteriota bacterium | reverse complement strand
ACGGCGTACCAGGCATGTTCCGAACGGCCGTGTTTTACGCGTCGCAGTACTCCGTTACCCAACCGCGTCCTGTGATCGGTGCCTTCCCATAGAACGTGAATGTTGCGGAATCCCGCCTCGTCAAAGATCTCTTGCAATTCGGGCAACGTCCAGAGTCTCCAGTCATACACAAACGCATTGCGGATGCGCGACCCATCGCGAAACAGGAAATGGATTTTGCACACAATGTTGTGTGTCACCGGATCAAACTTCGTTACTTCCCACACATATTTGAAGTTGCCGACCCTCCATACTTCGCGGTCTTCTACCGGAACGTCGATTCCACCATGGACATCCAGCATCACGACTCCATCGCGCACCAGAGACCGGCGCGCGTTCTTGAGATAGAGAAGCATCTCCCTTCTTGTCTTGAACACGAAGTAGCTGAAGTTGAGCGCCGTGATCAGATCCACTTTCGGGGAACGGACTTCCCTCACATCGCGGTTCAGGAGCATGATCCGGCCGCGTTGCCCCTGCGAGAGCCTGGGCAGACTGCTGGACCTGCACCATTGCAGTGGTTCCAGATCAAGATCGATGCCGATTCCCCGGTTCTGCCGGTGGAGTTTGATAAACTCACAAAGGATGTTGGCGGTCCCGCAAAAATCTTCGCGCAGAAGGCGAAGAGGACGCCCTGTCATGGCGCGAAAACGGCGAGAAAGGAACCGCGCGTCCGATCGGGCTGTCTGCACGCTCTTCTCGTATAAATCGAATTTGTCCACCGTCCGCGACGTTAATGGCCGTTTTTGCACGTTCACCGGTACAGCGTATCATACCAGGTCTCGACGAGAAATCGGGGGGGCTTGACTAAACTGCCGATCTGTTTAAAATTAACAAAAGCCGAAAGAGAGGGAGGGCCGAAAGAGAGGGAGGATGGAAAGCGAACTGGCTGTTCAGGAAGTCGTCGTGATTCCAGTAGATGAGCATGACCGGGTTGTGCTCTTTTCTGAAATCAAAATCGAAAAAATCGATCTCCATTTCCGGTCCATTCGCGATGCGCAAGGGATCGGTTATCATCTCGTTCCTGGAGAATACCGCATCAAAGTTTTGCTGCCAAGCCTCCAGATGAAAATTGCGACTCTGGTAGTAAAACCGGACATTCACTTCTACAAAATTAAAATTGAGTATGATTCGCGGTTTCACAGCCGCCCTGCTATGGAACCGGTTTTGCCTGCAGAGCCGGAAAAACCTCCGGTGGAAGCTGCCCGGCCCGCGGAAAAGTACAACTCTGCGCCCGACCCGCTGCCCGCCCAGAACCGGGTTGAAACACGGATCGGTTCTTCGTTCCCTGTTTCTTACCGGACGGATGGCGGCAAATGGATTTCTAGCAAGGCAGTCAATGTCAGCACGACCGGATTATGTCTGGCAAACACCCACGGAAAAATCGCCGGCGAAAATGTCTACGTGCGTTTGTTTGTTCCGATCTCTTCCATTCCGCTGGAATGCCCTGCCCGTGTCTGCTGGTCCAAAGACCCGGAAACCGGACTACAATTGTTTCTTACTACCAACATGAAGTCCTCGCTCGGCAACTGGCTCGCACACCTCAACCGGCGATAGATCGAGTTAAGCGCCACCAGGCCGCGATTCGCTTTCGGTTACCGCCGAATCCAGAGTTTCTCATAAGGGACGGCCGGGTAAGAAAGCCTGATTTCGAAGCCTTCGACTTCGGGACGCGCGAACCGGTAGGTCTTTTCGTGGAAAAGGGGAAGAAGCAGAGCACGCCGCGCGATGATTTGCTCGATTTCCCTGTAGATGTCATGCCGCATCTCGGGTCGTGTTTCCATGCGACCACGTTCGATCAGACTGTCCACTTCCGGAGTGCCGCAATAACGACCGATAAAACCTTTTTCCGAATGGAGAAGCCCAACAAAGTTGTCTGCATCCGGATAATCTGCAATCCACCGCTCCAGAACCAAATCGGAGGGAGCTACATTCATGGCTTTGTTAAAGTCCTCCACTTTCATTTCCATTGTTCGGATGTCAAATCCCTTTTTCTGGAAACTGTCAAAGAGCTCCTGTTTCACAGGCAAATAGTGTCCTTCGTAGACATGATTCACCAGGCAGCTTAATTCCACGTGTTTGAAGCCTTTTTCTTGCGTGGGAACGAGAACCTTGCCGGGCTCATAGCCAAGCAGACCCGGCGGAATGTAGCCATGAGCAGCGATTCCGATCCGGCCCACATTACGGCGAACCAACCCCTCTACGTCAATGGTTTGCACAATCTGCTTTCGCAGCTGTTCATCTGCCAGAGGTCCGCGATGAATGTTGAAAAGCAGATAATAAGTGGAAAGACGCGGCGCTTCGCGATACCTGGACGCAAATTCCGGATCGTGGCGCAAGGCTTCCAGGTCCGAAATCAGCAGATCGGAAGCCACCGAAAACCTTCCGGCTCGAAATCCCGCGGCAATCTCTGCGGCTGTGACTCCAAGGGTGAAAACCAATCCATCACTCTTGGGAGGTCCCAGGTGCCAGTAGTGGGGGTTCCCTTCCAGCTCCAGACGCTTACCCGGATCAAAGCGTACAACACGAAACGGACCCGTGCCCACGAGACCCTCTCGCCAGCTTCCACTGAAGCGTTGCATCCCCTCCGGAACAATGGCCGCTGCACAGAATGCAAGCAGAGCGGGGAAGAACGAAACTGGTTCATCGAGGTTGATCCTGAATTCCGCAGCCGAAAGCATTTGAAAGCCCTTTAAGTGTTCACCTTCCCCGCTGAGCAGCTCTCTGGCTCCGCTGATCGAGGCAAGAAACCAGCGATAGGTGCTGTCCTTATTCTTCAAGAGATACTCAAACGAGTAACGAACATCTCTGGCAGTCAATCGGCGGCCGTCATGGAAGCGGACGTCTTCCCGAAGCCGGAAACGAAAACTCCGGCCTCCTTGCTCACCATGAAACTCCGAAGCGATCCACGGAATGATTCGTGCTCCTTCTGTTTCACGCGTCAAAGTTTCAAAGATGTTGGGAATGATCTCTGCTTCCAGAACGCGGGACGACAGGAACGGATTAAGATCTGTGATTTCTCCGGCAATAGCGACATGGAGGATCCCTCCTTCACTTTTCTTCGCCACATCAGGAGCCACTGATTCTGCTTTCCCCAACTCAGAATAGTTAACAAACGGAGGAGTGCTGCGAAGAGTGAGTTTGCGGATGCGCGGACCGGCTACGCGATAATCGATTTCATGGAACAGAGGTAACACAAACCCGGTGTCGATCAAGAAGTTTTCAATCTTCGCATACAGTTTTTCTCGTACCGCCGGCCGGCTCTCGCTGCGCGCTTCTTCAGTCCAGCGATCCATATCTTTGGAGGAGTAAAAATTGCGGAACCTTCCTAACTGGGAATGAAACAAGCTGTAGGTAAAATTGTCCGGATCGTCGTAGTCAGCATTCCATCTTCCGATTCTCAAATCGATTCCTTCACTGTTCTCATCCTTCTCCAGGAAGGATGCCATCGTGGGCGTCTCGATGGACACTTCTACTCCCAGGTCGGACCAAACCTTCAGGATGGCTCTGGTCAAGGAGACGTAGCGGTCCTGAAGAATGGGGTGGACAGCCGCCCTTAGTCGTAGGGGCGATCCGCCTGCGGCGGACGTCGGTCTCACAGCTTTCAGTAGTTCGATTGCTTGCTCTTGAGTGAGTGGCTGACGCCTTCTGCCGGGGTCATGACCCAGGATTCCAGGCGGAAGCAGACCCTCAGCAGGCTGCGCAAATCTCCCGAGAGTGCCACGGACCAAATCGTGAGTGCGGAGAATTCCGCCCAGCGCCTGACGGAGCTCTGGAATTTGACCGAGAGGGCTCAGGTGATTAAACAGGGCAAAGTAAACGATTTTCTGCGGAGTTTCCACCAACCCGGCGCGCAGCTGCTGGTCCTGAAGAATCTGTTCCAGGTCTTGCGGCGATAGGTTACCGGCCAGATCCAGTTCGCCGGACCGCAGACCTGCGGCGATCTCAGCGGAGCTCATTCCGCAGCGAAAATCGATCGAATCGAGCGGGGCGGGACTTTTCCAGTAATGCTCGTTTCGCTTCAGCTCGACATGATCAGGCTGAAAGGAGCTGAGACGGAAGGGGCCCGTTCCGAGCTTCTCGCAGGCGACTGCGGACCGGTAATCCGTGAGAAGCGCAGGGTAGATGGGGAGCGGCTCCTGCAACTCAATCACGAGTTTGTTTTCGCTTTGTGCAACTATTCCTTCTACGCTATTAGCAGAGCCTTTCAGGTATTCGGAAACGCCCCGGATGGCATCAAAAGCAGGGGGCACATCTTTCGTCAAACGCATATCCCTCTCAAAAAAAGACTTAATGTCCCGGGCAGTCAATGGCCTACCATCATGCAAGACGACATTCGGCCTCAGCGTAAACAGGAATGCCTTCCCCTGCTCCAGCACTTCCCAGGCCTCGCAAAGGCAGGGGACAACATGACCGTGCTCATCCACACTTAAGAGGGTCTCAAAAACATTTCCCAGTATCTCCGTTTCTTCCGTAAGGATCGTTTCTGCCGGACGTATACTGCCGATCGGAACCGCAAGCGCAACGACGAGTCTACCTCCGCCGGGTACCTCTTCTTGGGTCTCTGGAATTGCTGGCTTTAAACGTTCCGATTCATCCAGATACTGTTTCGCCTTTTCATATTCACCGCGCAGGTTTGCCACGGTAGCTCCAAGCGAGAGCAGCCTGGTCATACTCTCCGATTCGCCTGCTGCGCGAGCCAGCGGAAGCCCTCTCTCCACCCAGCGTTTCGTTTCCTCCACCTTGCGACCTTCCCAGGCGGTTTCGGCAGATAGCACCACTGCATTCACAACGCGAGATGTTTCTTTGCGATGCTCAAAAACTCGAATGGCTGATTCCAGTTCCAGCAGCGCTGCGTCCATGTTGCCGGCCATACGGTGAGCTGTAGCGATCAAAGATCGAACCTCTCCTTCCAATGAAGTTGCCTGGCCTTCTTCTTCCTGAACAAAATCCAGAACCGTATTGGCGGCCCGCAAAGCGTCCTCCGCGCTCAAGGCATCGAGCGACGTGCGGGCGAGTAACATTCCAAACTCTATGACCTTCTCAGGAACATCTCCCTGGGCATAGTGATGAACCAACAAAGAATAGATGCGCTCGAGTCGCCCCGCATTTCGCTTTTCCAGGTCCTCTGCGTATTTGCGGTGGAAGGCTCTCCTCTTGCGACGCGGAATCTTTGCGAACAACACATCCCGCATCACGCCGCTGGAGAAGGTCAGTTGATCACCACGCGACTCACGAACTTCCTCCAGGAAACCAGCGGCAATCAGCTTCTCGATTTTGTCCTCAATGTCCTCTTTCCCTTCGGCCAGCAGCTCCAAATCGCGGAACTCAAAGGTTTTTCCAAGAATCGAAGCAATGGAAAGAATCTCTCTCAGTTCTTCCGACAGACGCTCGATCCTTTTTTCCACTGCTTGTTGGATCGTTGGGGGAAGCGCTTCCGAAGAAATCGCGGATTCGCCTGACAGGTTATAGGCTCCGGTCTCGGTTCTGACGATCCGGCCGGCATCGATCAGGGACCGCACGAGCTCTTTGGTAAAATGCGGATTTCCTTCCGTGGCCTGATACAGCTGACGCACAAAGCTGCCTTCCAGCTCCGAACTTCCGATGAGTGATTGCAATAAAGCTTCGTGTTCCCCGGAGCCGAATCGCTCCAGATGGAAGGAGACGAAACGTTTATCTCCTTCAAAACTGCTGAGCATGCGTGTGAGCGGATGACGCTTGTCCACTTCTGTTGTACGGTATGTTCCCACAATCATCGTTGGTGTGGGTCCAAGACGACGCACAACATATTGAAGCGCATCTATGGAGACGTCCGCGTTGTGCAAATCCTCAAAGAAAATCAGAAGCGGTTTGCCTGCCCCGATGCGCACAAACGACCGGGCAAGCAGATCAAAAATATAAGTTCGGTCCTGGATCCTCTTAGCCTCACCGCTCACGGCCAATTTTTGCCCGCCGGTGATCTCGCTCATCTCAGCAAGAACCGGGAATAACGAAACAAGATCGGAAGCCAAATCGGAAAAATCAACCGGCCCGGAGCCCCCGGGCGTCATCTTCAAACGGAAATATTCCTGAATGGCTTCGCAAAATCCTTGATAGGGAAAAGCCTGATCTTGTTCGACAAAGCGACTGTGAAGAATTCGGATCTTTCGGGCCTTTGCCAGATTCTCCAGTTCATCCAGAAGCCGGGTCTTTCCAATTCCTGCTTCTCCTGCGATGACTGAAAACTGGCATTCTCCTTGAAGCGAAGCCGCACTCAACCTTCGTTTCAATTCTTCAAATTCTTTCTCCCGCCCAATGAAGGGAGACACGGCTGGTCGGGCAACGTGCACCGAAGGCCTGTGCACCATGGAGAGCTTTTGTACACGGTCGCTTTCTTGAAGCTTGGAGCGATGGCGAAGCAGGGCATCCGCCACTTCCCTGGCGCGCTGCGGCCGCTTCGCCGCCTCCTTCTCCAGACACTGCATGACAATGGCTTCCAGCTCTTCGCGAACATCGGCGCCTAGTGCTCGTGGCGAATCGGGTGAATCATGCGCAATGCGATATAGAACAGATTGAATCTCTCCGGAAAAAGGCGGTTTTCCTACCAGACATTCATAGAGCACAATTCCAAGGGCGTAGATATCGGAACGAGCATCGATCGCTTTCGAAGACAATTGTTCGGGACTCAAATACGCAATCGTTCCCACCACCGAGCCGGTCTTGGTCAGACGATTTTCAGCGGAAGCCATTGCCAGACCAAAATCGGTCACACGCACGCGGATATCGGTGCCGCCCAAGTCTCGCCGAACCACCATAATGTTTTCCGGCTTGATGTCTCTGTGGATCACTCCTTGCGAGTGACTGTAATCGAGCGCATCTGCGACTTGAACGCCAATATCGATCACATCACCCAGACTCAGCGAATCCTCGTTCAGGAGAAATCGCAGATTTGTGCCTTGCACAAACGGCATAACGAAGAAGAGTGAACCTTCGTGATCTCCGATGTCGTAAATACTTACGATAGCAGGATGGTCCATCTTGGCTACAACACGTGCCTCTCGTTTGAAACGTTCTTCTGCTTCGGGGCTGAGCAGATCAGGTGTGATCACTTTGATTGCGACATCCCGTTCCAGCAGGGGATCCCGTGCCAGATAGACGACTCCCATTCCACCGCGTCCGATCTCGCGAAGAATCTGGTAACGGTTCGCGAATCGCAAGGATCGCAGCGCTTCGGCCAGGTCACCAGCAGATCTGTACCGCTGATCTCTATCTTTGGCCAGTGTGTGCTTGATGATGGAATCCAGACCTTGCGGAAGATTCTGGCTGATCGTACTGGGCGCAGGCGGATCAGCAGTCGCAATCTCGTGCAGAATCGACAAAACGCTTGGCCCGCTAAAAGGTACCTTTCCCGTTGCTGCCTCATACAGCACACAGCCAAGCGAGAAGATGTCGGTTCGTGCATCGAGCGGTTCCCCGCGTGTTTGTTCGGGAGACATGTAGGCAACAGTGCCGACGATCATGCCTGTCCGTGTCAGTCTGCTGAGAGTATTTTCTTTGCTTACTTTGTCATCAGCCAACTGCACGATTTTTGCCAGACCAAAATCCAGAATTTTTGCCTGGCCGCGTGGAGTTACTAAGATATTAGCAGGTTTGATGTCGCGGTGGATCAGTCCCGCCGAATGGGCTGCAAACAGAGCATCAGCCACCTGGGATCCAAGTTCCAGCAGGCGAGAGACTTCCACAGGGCCTTTTTCGATGACCGACTTTAAGGTTTCCCCTTCCACATACTCCATAACAATGAAATCGAAGCCCTCCGCTTCTTCAATGGAGTGGATCGTGACGATGTTGGGATGGTTGAGTGCCGAGGCAGAGCGCGCTTCCTGCAGCAGGCGACGTTTGGCCTTCTTGTCTTCGGTGGAGCTGGGAGGCAGAACCTTGAGCGCAACCTGCCGGCCAAGCTTCAGGTCTTCCGCTTTGTAGACTTCGCCCATTCCCCCCTGACCAATTTTGTCAATGATTTGATAATGAAGGATCGTTTGCCCGGGCTGCATGATTTTGAGCGAATTCACATGTTAAATCCAAAATCTCAAATGTGCAATTCATGATCATGCCAGGGTGCACGACAAATTTGTTGTAGGACTTGAGAAGGGGTTTGTACCGCTGGCGTCTCGCCGGCCAAAACAGAAATTCCAGCTCGAGCTCTGCCAGCGGGACGCTGGCGTTACAAACCGTAAAAATGCTTTCTTGCAACAAATTTGTCGTGCACCCATCATGCCCATCATGCCACACAACTTTGAAAAACATGGCGGAATCGCGTACTATTGTCGTATGAAACTCAGGAAGGTCTTTGCGATTGCTTTTGCGATAGGCACAGTCATCACCGCTATCGGTTCCGGTGAAATGAAGCAACCATGGATTGGTGAGCCGGCGCCTCTTTTCAATCTTTCTGCTCTCGACAGCAACTCTGTCTCGCTTGCACATTTGCGCGGAAAGGTAGTCGTCCTCCATTTCGGAACCGGATGGTGACCGTTTTGCAATGCGGAGGCTCCGCATTTAGAAGCCCTGTGGCAAAAATATCAGAAGCAAGGTGTGCAGGTTATCGTAATTGACGTTCAGGAAACGAAGGAAAAAGCAGACGAGTACGCCCGACGATCCAAGTTTACCTTTCCCATGCTCCTTGATTCTCAGGGCAAAGTTTCAGCAAGCTACGCGCCCAAAGAGGCACAACCCGATTTACCGCGCGAACAGGTGCCCATCGCATCCAATTTGATTATTGATCGGGAAGGTAAGATTCGTTTCTACTCGCTGTTGGATACTGCAAGCTTCGATGCGAAGCTAGTTGCGCTAACCGCACAACTGGATGAGTTGCTGGCAGCCAAATAGCAGGAATCATGAAGGCTGCCTTTCTCGGACTCCTGCTGATCCTTGCACCCTTCGCGATGGCGGCTGCCGGCAAGCGTCCACCGGTTGTTTCTGTACGCACGCCTGAGATAGTGGAAATTGTAGCCGGTCAAACGGGCCAGGCGCATTGGACTGTTGTCATTGCAGAAGGGTTTCATGTGCAGGCGAATCCTGCAAGCCAGCCTTACTTGATCCCAACGAAACTCGAGCTCGTGGCTGCGAATGGAATAACTCCCGGCAATCCCGTCTATCCTAAGGGGAAACCGTACCGGTTGAACGGAGACTCGAGCGATCTTTCCACGTATGAAGGAACTTTCAAGATTGACATTCCGTTGGAAGCGGATGAACAAGCGGAACCGGGCCAATCGGTTTTGCATGGAAAACTAAGTTATCAGGCATGCGACGCGCGAATGTGCCTCGCTCCAACATTTATTCCTATTGAATTGGGCGTGCACGTAAACACGAATCAAGTTCATTAGGCGGCAAACGGCCGTAGCTGAGCTCAGAATCCGATGAAGCCACCGGTCGGCATCCTTCGAATGCTCCTGCTTCTATTCTGCCTGTTGATTCTTTTGCCGACCGCCCTGTCGTGGGGAGCAGGAAGCAAGTTCCTGTTCCTTGGAATCGAGATACATCACCATAAAGCCACTGCAACGATCGGAGTCCTGTGCGTTGTGCTCCTGCTTTTCTTTTGCTTTGCAAAACGGGTTCGCGAACAGTTTTTGGATCTCGCCGTCTGGTACGACGGCCTTTCCGAAAAGACGATTTTGCGGTTCGAGCTGTTTGTCCTGATCGCAATCACGGTCTGGCTCGGGTTTCTAAAATGGATGCAGTCGCACTTTCTGTTCACACATGTCTACGATCACGGGATCTTTGTCAACATTTTCTGGAATTCCGCGCACAATCACTGGTACTGGAACTCCTTCAAACATATGAATTTTCTGGGGGATCATTTTTCCCCATTTCTTGGAGTGATCGGGCTGCCGTTTTTTTGGGGTGACTTCGAATCCTGGCCGCTTCTGGCGCAGACGATGGCCATCATGTTTGCGGTCTGGCTGGTCGTCCGGGTGGTTTCAAAGATTCATCCGATTCGTCCATTCGAGCGACTCCTGCTGCTGTTTCTTTTCGTATGCAACCGGTATTTTCAGCAGGTTCACCGGTTTGACGTCCATCCGATCGTTTTCGGTGTCCCAGTAGTGGTGGCTCTTTATGTACTTGCAAAAAAAAGATCCTGGTTTTTCTTCCTTGTTTTGCCCATCGCTCTTTTCACGGTGCAGGAAGATGTATCAATGATTGTTGCAGGGATCGCCCTTTACGGAATGGTTTCCGGGAATCAGAAACGATTCTGGGTTCTCGTTTTGGTTCTATCTCTCGGCGCATTGTGGATCAATGTGAAAGTGCTGATTCCGTATTTTGGTCATGGAGAAACTCAGTACATCGCGAGGTACCCATCCATGGGGAAGGATTTCAATGACCTTGTGGGTGCGTTTATCTTTCGGCCCTGGGTGCCGGGTAAACTCTTCTTTTCGTTTTCGCGTCTGGCTCCATTATTCGAACTCTTCGGCTCATGGGGTTTTCTGCCGCTGCTTTCATCCGGCTGTGTGGCTCTTGTCCCCGCGATCCTGCAAAACAGTTTGTCCGATTATGCGACGCAGTATACCTATGGCGCCCACTACAGCGCCGGTCTTTTGCCTTTTCTCATGATCGGAACCCTTGTCTCGCTTTCAAGAAGAAAAATCGAGTATAAGAAGCTCGTCCCTTTGATGCTTGTCCTGATTGCGTTTTCCTCATTCAGCAATGAACAATATTTGCCGCCGGGGAACAAGGAAAGGGTTCAAAATGTGAGAAATTACGCAGCGACAGTCGGGAAGAATGTGCCGGTTTGTGTCCAGGGAAGCATAGGAATCCCATTTTCTTTCAGATCGAAAGTTACCATGTATCCCGACATCGGTGAGGCCAAATTGATTATTCTGGCTCCCTGGACCGCAAGCTGGCCGCTTGAAAAAGAGGAGCTGATGAAGCAGATTCAAGAGTTGCGGAGGAATCATCATTGGGTTGAGGAGCAGGCTTCTGATTTAGTAGTTTTCCGAAAGAAGAAGGGCCCTCGAGCGGATCTCTCGTCTCCCTGGGGTGTAAATACCGGTCTGGAATCGGAGATGATTTCCGATACTGTGGTTCAGCTCGGCGCAAAATGGGTTCGGTTCCCGATTGACTGGTTTCGGGTGGAAAAATCGAAAGGCGTCTTTGACTGGCGCCTTTCTGATGCCCAGGTATCACGTGCGCGCGCTCGAAATCTCCAGATGTATGTAGTTCTCTATGGTACGCCGCGCTGGGCAAACGGTGGAAAATCTGAAAGTGATCCGCCGATCCTGGCCGAAGACTGGGCACATTTTGTGACCGCTGTTGTCCGTCGATATGGCGGCACATCCGGGATCAGGTTATTCGGAATGTGGAACGAACCGAATGTCGGAAAATTCTGGAAAGGGAACGCTCGAGATTATGTCGACAAGATCTTGATTCCAGGAGCGAGAGCTGTAAAATCCGTGGACCCCGCTTTGTTGGTGGGGGGTCCGGAACTTTCCCATCACTCAAAGAATCAGTCTGACTGGAAGCTATCGAAAATCCTGGAGTCGGCCGAATCCTACGTGGACCTTGTGACCTTGCATTACTATCCTGATTCCGGCGAGGATTTTGCAGACTATCTGGATAAGTATGCCAGACCAACTCTGGGGAAAAAGGAACTCTGGATCACAGAAATCGGAGAGGTCGCTTGTTCCGTAAAGCCCGGATCTGAAGAAAGGCAGAGACGCGCATCCGTTGAATTCCTGAATGCGTGGTCATCCAGATCCGACTGGTTTACGAAAATCTTTTTCTACCGCGTCTGGGACCCGGCCGATAGTTGTCAACACGGAAATGGATTCGGATTGACGTATGGCTCTGCCGTCATCACGGAACGCCCGGCTTTTGCAGCATATCAAGAGTTCATTCGCGCGGGCAAGCGCCCATAACGTGCGTCTTGACAAAGCGTCCAGATACTTCTATTATCCAACTATTCGAGTTTCGAAATATTGGAGCAAATCATGGGGACTTTAGGAAAAAAAGAGAATGAGCTCATGGACCACCTCGAGTCCATCGTTCATCGATACGTATTCACCCAGGAGCATCCCGGAATGGATGTTTGCCGCAAACCGGAAATCAAGATCATCGAGATTCTGGGTAAGAACGGACCAATGATCATGACGGAGCTTGCCGACCGCGCGGCGCTTTCGTTGAGCACGGTTACCGGCATCATGGATAGCCTGGTTGCAAAATCACTCGTTCAGAGGGAGCGGTCCGAACAGGATCGGCGTGTGGTGCGGGTGGAATTGACACACGAAGGACGAAAAATGTATCAGGAGGCTTTAGAGGTTCGCCTCCGAATGGTCCGGGGCATGCTGGGCTCTCTGAACAACAAAGAACAGGATTCGTTGATCGGTCTGTTCCGTAAGATCGTCGACAGGATCGAAAGCGAAAGGAAAGCAACCGTCGCATAAAAATCTTACCTCCGCAGATTGCGGAGCTAAAAGTACGGAGGGAAAAATGCGGACAGCAAGAGCTACACCGATAGACAAGTCCTCAAATAGAACGATGCGGCTCTATTTGAAGGAGATCTCGAAAATCCCGCTGCTAACAGTGGAGGAGGAGAAGGCTCTTGGTTATCGCGCGCAGGCCGGTGATAAAGATGCTTTGCAGAAGCTGATTGAATCCAATCTCCGTTTTGTGATCAAGATTGCAAAAAATTATCGCGTGTCCGGACTTCCTTTTCTCGATCTAATCAACGAAGGAAATATCGGATTGATCGAAGCCGCCCGCCGATTTGATCCGGACCGGGGAGTGCGTTTTACATCCTATGCGGTCTGGTGGATCCGGCAAGCGATCCTTCATTACCTCTCACGGGCGACACACGTGTTTCGCGTTTCGCCAAAGGCAGCCAACATTTTGTACCGTGTTGCAAAAGTTTTGGCGAAAAGAAAAGTCGAGCAGACCGAAGCGCCCGGCAGAGAGACGCTGGCTCGCGAAATTGGAGTGTCGCTGAATGAGCTGAACTCGTCCCTGGATGCGGATACTGGAACTCTCTCACTCGATCAACCCATCGATCATGCCGGAGAACTCAGTCTGGGCGATGTACTCGAACAAAGGGCAATCCCTTCAGCCGAAACGGATACAATGACTGTTCTCCTGAAGGAACAGTTGGATCAGTCTCTGGAAATCTTGACTCAAGTGGAGGAGAAGATTTTGAGGTTCCGTTTTGGTCTCGATGATGATACCCCGCAGACCTTGAAACAGATCGGTGAGAAGTTGAATCTTTCCAGGGAACGGATCCGCCAGATTGAGGCAAAAGCCCTGCATAAACTCCGCGAATCTCTAAGCAAAAGTTCACTGTCGAGCTATCTCAACTAAAATGAACTCGCGTTTCCCGCCTGCAGTTTTCGGGCATCATTGATTCTTATGGATCGTGACGGTGGTGTTGTAATCCGGTTCGCGGGAAGCCGGATCGATGCGCCGCGAAAGGAGAACGTTTGCTTCCGGCCAGAAGACCTGCACTGTATGCGGGTGCAGGGGCCCAACACGGCAGATTCCTGCGTATTCAGCGGCTTCGGATTTCAAAACGATGCGGTCCCCTTCTTTAAGATTTAATGACGCAGCATCTTTTTTTGAAAGAAAAATTTCGTCTCGCCGGCGGCTGCCGATCGAAGGGTCGGTCGTGCCGTAGATAATACTGTTAAATTGCTTGCCACGCCTTGTGGTCAAGTAGAATTCGCCGGGCTTCAAAATATCATTCTGCGGAACCACAACCGAAAAGCGCGCTTTTTGATCCGGCATATTCGGGCAGATCGCGTCATTCAGAATTCGGGCTCCTCCATATTGAAAGAAATCCTTTTCTTTCGTCAGATTCGCAATTCCTTTATACATTGGGATGACTTCGTCCATTTCTTTTCGAATGGCCCCGGCATTTTCAAACATAAGAAACTTCTGTTTTTCGGGTGGCAAGACTTGTCGCGCCAGGTCGATGATGATTTCCCATTCGGAACGGGCTTCTCCGATCCGCGGCCCTGGAATCTCCGGTGAAAACCGGATCCTGCGTTCGGTGCTGGTAATGGTGCCCCCGCCCGTTTGCTCATAGCGCGTTTGGGCCGGGAATAGCAACACTGCCTCCTTTGGTTCGGCAAACATGGAAGAGTTCAGAATAATGTCTTGATGAATGCGTAAAGGAACGCGCTCAAGGGCTTGGCGCGCATAGATCGGTTCCGGCATCGTATCCAGAAAATTTCCACCCATGATGTAGAAGACGTCCAGCTTTTCCTGGTGCGCCGCATCAATCATTTCGGATGCCGAGAGTCCGCCGGCAAAAGGAACAGAGAAGCCCCAGATGTCGGAAAGCTTTTTTGCATTTGCCTGATTTACTGAGGTACCGGCAAAGTAGTCGGTAGGAACAGCGCCTACTTCTGCTGCTCCTTGCACGCCGCTGTGACCACGAATCGGAACAAGACCCATGTTCGGTTGTCCAATCATGCCCCGCGCCAGTGCCACGTTCACCAACGACTTCACATTTTCAACTCCAAACCTGTGTTGCGTTAATCCCATGCTCCAAATAAATACTGCTGTTTTCACTCCTGCGTACAATTTCGCAAAGCGCATCATCTCACTCCGAGGCGTCCCGGAATGCTTTTCGAGAGTGTCCCAATCTTGTTGCGAAAGTGTCTGTTTCAATTCTTCAAAGGCGTTTGTGTGTTCACGAATGAATTCTTGATCCAACCAGTCGTTTTCGATTAAGATTTTCGAAACGCCGTTAAAAAAGGCCACGTCCCCTCCCACACAAATAGGGAAGAACTCATCCATCAGGCGTGTGCCGAATACGGCGCTCTTTGCAATGGAAGGGACCCAATAACGTTCGAGGCCGGGCTCCCGGTAAGGATTCACTACTGCGATCCGCGCGCCATTTTGTTTTGCATAGTAAAGATATTTCATAGAGACGGGCTGATTACTAGCGATATTGGCGCCTGCCAGCACAATCAACTCGGTCCAGATCCAGTCTCGATAAGAACAAGTAGCGGCCGCTGCGCCTACGGTTTGCTTTAGGGCTGTGGTACTGGCAGCATGGCAGAGACGGGCGGCGTTATCGATATGATTGGTTCCCAGCAGGCGAGCAAATTTACCGGCAACATAGTAAACCTCATTGGTAAGTCCGCGGGAAGTGGTGTAGATGGCAAAGCGCTGCGGTTCCGTAGCGCGCAAATACTTTGCCCCGATTCCGATCGCCTCCTGCCAGGAAATGCGGTGAAACCCTTTGTCTCCCTTGTATCTGACCATCGGGTACGGAAGTCGTCCCAGGTTGCGTAGACCTTCTCCTGAAAGGGATTGAAGAGACCGGACGTCGGAAAGACGGTTGATATCCAGCGCCTTCATTGTATTGATGCGAAGCATGCGCAGCCGTGTCATGCAAAGGTGGATTCCTTTGATCGTATGATCCCGCAATCCGTAAGGGCCTAAGGAACAACCATCGCAAACACCATGGAGCAAAATGCGCCAGGCATATGAAAGATTGTCACGGTTCTCCCATGCGACCTGAGCCATCTCGCGAAAGTGATTTGGTTTTGTCTTCCCCAGACCAAAAGGGACCCAACTGGCGATTCTGGTTCCGAAGCCTTGCTGTTTCTTCATAAGAGGAAAACCCCAATCATATTCGATTCCTGGATAGGTGCAAACAAAGACATGACCGGATGGCGCACAATCAAAGCCATCATGTTAAAATAAACAAGATTGTTGGGAGGAGAGAATGTCTCTTCGAGTTGAAATCCTGCCTGTGGATCTTGAATGGACTGCAAAGATCGGGCTTGAAGGAAAGTTAGATTCAAATCCGTCCGCCGACCAAACAACTTCCGGGTCTGAATGTTTTCGGAAGTGATGAGGAAATGGATAAATATCTAACGGAAATACAGGAACAGGTCATTCGGGAGCGGAAAAAACCCGGCGGGAAAGATTCCTAGAAAGTCATGGCAAATTCGCGAATCATCCGGTTTCCAAACGAGCAATCCGGCAAGAAAGCGAGAAATCCCGAGCAGCAGAAACTGTCGCGGGAACTGCTGAAAGAACTGAGCAAAGACCCGGGTTACCAGGAATTTCAGCGCGCCCAGCAGCTATACAAACAGATCGGGGAGGCGGTATCCCGCGCGCGGAAACGCAGCCGCCTGAGCACTGCTGAACTGGCAGCCAGGCTGAAAAAGAGTGAAGCTGTGGTGCGACGAATGGAGCGAGGGGAATACAAACAGTACACAATCAAACTACTTCAGGATCTTGCGCGCGAGACCGGCACGAAACTACAGATCAATCTTGTGGAATAAGTAGGGGCGCATGGAGAGGTTCGTAGGGAGAGGTGAAAGAAACATGATGCGAGTATCCCTTATTTCAATTGTAGCAACCTTACTGTTCTTCGCTCCCCTTGCTGAAACTGCGGAGCAGGGTACGATCCAGGATGCGAATGCAAGAAAGGAGCTGGAAAAGCTGGAACGGGAATGGATCGAGACCCAGGACAAAGACAAACTGGGGCGTATTGTTGCGGACGATTTTATCTACATTGACGCAGAAGCGAACGTAATCAACAAGCAGCAGTTTCTTGAAACGGCTTCCCGGGTGCGCGTTAAGTCCTACGAGATGAAGGATCTGGTGATCCGGCTCTATGAAGATATTGCCATCGTCACCAATACGTGGAGCGGGACTTATGTGTTCGACGGCAAAGAAACAACCGAAACGCTTCGCTACACAGATGTCTTTGCAAAACGCAAGGGTGGTTGGCAGGCAATTAGCTCACAGGCAACACGCGTTCCTAAACCGCTTGTTTCTTCAGAGATCCACTACTGCGAAATAGGTTCTTCCTGCACGGCAGTTTTTTGCAGCAGACTTTCCACAAAGGCGTGCAGAGTACCTTTCGCCCCGTTGTTCGTAATCTGAACCCCGACGCCGTAAATAAACTTGCCGCGCCCTTTGACTTTGCTGCACCAGGCCACTTTTGCGGGAACCTTTGTCTCATCCGCTGAGTTCGGCAAACGGAACGTAACATCTACTGTCTGGGACGGGCTGAGTAACTCGGGAACAACAAGGAACAGTCCATCTTCCGAAAGGTTCAGTGCCAGACCCGAATACAGTTTCCGGTCGTGCTGGATCAGTGCGGTAAATTCCACAGGCACGCGAACAGATCTCCGTTTTTCAATTTTCCGGACGGTAGCTTCATCGAGATTGCTGATCATATCGGTTCGACCTCCGTTGATGAGCCGTAGCAAATTTCTTACCATGATTTCAAGATGGTTACAGTCTCGAGCGGTGATGCGTCTGCTAATTCTAGCCGCGCCGGTTTTCTGAGCATGCCCAAAACCGATGCTCTCGAACGGAAGACGGAAATTCGTAGTAGGATCATGAGTAACGTGGGATTTGTATGGAGCGCCATCCTCATGATCTGCCTGAGCGTATTCGTGTCTTTTTTTGGCGTCTGGTTCTTCAGGCGGAAACTATCGGCAAGTTTTTCAAAAGATTGCCGGCTACTTCTTCCAGGTTCTGGGTGTTGTCTATGGGGTGTTGATCGCTTTTGCTGTGTTTGTGGTGTGGGGTCAGTACGAGGATACCAAGATCCTTGTCACCCATGAAGCAAACGAGGTGGGAGATCTATTCCTAATGTCGCGCACTCTACCAAATGCGGAACAGATTCGGACAGCGCTTGGCAACTACGTGATTCTTGTAATTCAGAAAGAATGGCCAACCATGGCGCGGGGTGAAAGCAGCAACGAAGTTCAAGATACACTGGATGGTCTGTGGCGTATATATCGAGAAGCAGAACCTGCATCTGAAAGTCAGAAACAACTGTGGTCCAGGAGCCTGGATCGGTTAATAGAACTGAGTGACACGCGAAGACTGCGTCTTCACGCAAGCCGGGATTCTGTTCCTGAGCTTCTGTCGGTCCTTCTTTATCTGGGTGGTGGAATCACAATCCTTGTTGCTTTCTTATTTGAAGTGAAGGGATTCCAGCTACACAGTTGGATTACCGCGGCATTGACGGCCGAGATTCTTTTGCTGCTGTTTTTGATTTCAGCATTAGACCATCCGTTTCGCGGTCCTGCAAGCTTGAGTTCCGAACCGTTTGAATTTGTGCTGCACCGGATCCAGACTATGTAAGGAGCGGCGCACGCCGTTTTGTCCTTTCGCTGCGTTCAATCCCGGTTTGTGCCCTTGCCGATTTTTGCGTCGATGGAGAAGGCTCCCGGATGCAGGAACACGAATGCAAGAGCGATGACGCCATACATTGCAGCCAGCTCAAATTTGAAATCGGAAGTCAGATGCCTGTAAACCGCAACGCTCATGTTGATCACAAGGAAAATAGACGCATACCGTGTAAACAGACCCAGGATCAGAAAAAGGCTGCCGATGCTCTCAGCAAGAGCCGAGCAGCAAGCAAAAAAAAGCGGAAAAGGAAAACCGAGGCTTGTAACACCCTTAAGAAAGCCCCATTCCTGCCCGTGCAGGAAATAAGCAATCCCGGAGGTCAGTTTTCCCCAGCCATGAAATACAATCAGCATCGTGCCCGCAACCGCACGAAGTACCAGAAGAGCAAAATCTTTCCCTTTCATGTCGAAATCTTACCATGCAGGTACCCTTTTAAAAGTCAATCGTTTTGTTGCAAATGGATATGGTCAGGCGACCTTTCTTCAAAGTCTCTTCGGGCGAAACATCTCTTTTTTTACGCCGCCGCCAATATTAATTCGAAACTCCGAGCATCACTGGGCACAGTTGCAGACACAATCTCGCTTTACACGAATGGTATAAAAAGCTAAATTATTGATTCCAAAGCTTCGGAGGGATGGCCGAGTGGTTGAAGGCGGCGGTCTTGAAAACCGCTAGGGGTGCAAGCTCCTCGTGGGTTCGAATCCTACTCCCTCCGCCTCTCTTCTTCAAGTGAAGAAGAATTAATTTGTGGCAGAACCCATCGATTTGCCGCTGTGGCAAGCCGATGTGTGGAAATAATCCGGGCCGGTCATTCGATACTGAGTTTATCGGTTGCTCTGAGAGTGATAGAGGTGGACGCTCTGATATGGTGAAGTCGATTCGCACAGTAGACCCGGCTCCCGTCAGACGCCCCTTCCCCGCTGCCTTTCAACTCTTCGGTGAGACCCTCCCTTGCGATATGAAGTGCAGGC
>CAZDDB010000028.1:0-19218 GCA_964504105.1 uncultured Acidobacteriota bacterium | reverse complement strand
GCCGGTTTGTATGGATTCATAAACATCAGGTACCAGTATAGAGATCCGGCGCAGGAAATCAAATATCAATCCGGCCCTTTTTCTACCAGCTCACGGTATTTCTCCTCAGACGTACGGAAGGCGGCCTCGATGCGCTTGCGGGACAGGAATTGTCCGATCTGACTTCCAAGACTGCTCATCATGGAAAGTAATTCTTTATCCGGTTGTTGGATCTGATGGCTGAAGAATTCCATAATCCCTGCGATCTGCCGTCCGGAATAAATAGGAAAACCGAATGCTGCATGCAACCCATTTTTCAGCGCGGCCGGCGTGCGTGGAAAGTTTTTATCCTCTACGATATCGGGGACCCAGGCCGGTTCGCCGCTGGTCCAGATCCGGCCAGGCAACCCCACACCCGCCGGCATCGGAAATTTCCTGGTAAGTGCTTCAAAATCCAGAACGTTCGCATCAGGACGATGCCACAAATCCACGCATCGCAAACAATTTTCCGTTTCATCTATCGTCCAGATGGCGCCAACCTGCCACTTCATGCTGCTGCAAATTGCTTCAAGAATTCTGGGTGTTGCTTCCTCCAACGATTCCGAATCGGAAAGAACGGCGGTGACCGCATGCTGAACGTCGACCCGGCGCTGAGAACGTTTTTGTTCGGTAATATCCTGAAAAGCAACAACGGCGTGTGTAATCTTTCCGTTGTAGTAAACAGGCGTCCCCCATGCCTGCAGCTGAATGACCCCTCCGGGATGATGAATTTCAAGATCATCCGCGGCAGTGGTTCTGCCCTCCAGTGCGCGCATGCTGGGTCTGCGTTCCAGCGGATATTCTGTATTCGTTCCTGCGATGTAAAGAGGATATACGTTGGCAACATCTTCCGGCGTTGCCCCAGGCGCAACTCCCTTACCCCAGATCTGCTGGGCGGTCTGATTTACATAATACGGTCTACCGTCTGCAGTGAGCACAAACACGCCAACGGGAAGACCTTCCATGAGGTTGAAGAAAGTAGTTTCACTCTCCTGCAGTTTTTCGGTTTGCTTTGCGATTTCATTTCGAAGAATTTGTACGCCGGTCAATTCGAGGTGTGCCCACTCGGCAAGATCCCGGAGCAGACCGAAATCGGACTCGCCCATCGCACGTGGCTTCCGGTCCATGATGCATAGCGTGCCGATTTTATGACCGCCCGGAGCTGGAATGGGATACCCGGCATAGAAACGGAGGAACGGATCTCTGGTGACCAGAGGATTATCGGCAAAACGAGAATCCGCGTGCGTATCGGAAACATAGAAAACGTGGTCTCCAAGAATTGCGTGCGCGCAAAATGAAATTTCGCGCGAGGTTTCGGAAGCAGAGACCCCCTGGCAGGATTTGAACCACTGGCGGTCCGTATCCACCAACGATATCAAGGCCATCGGGACATCGAACAAATGTGCCGTCACACGTGTGATCCGGTCAAATCGTTCTTCGGCTGGAGTGTCCAGGATCGAAAGCGCACGCAATGAGGCCAACCGCGCAGTTTCGTCCGGGGGCAATGCAGGCTTCAGCATATCCCACCCTCCATTCACATTGTACTACGTTCTTGCGGGCTATCGCATCGTTTGCGCAAATGAGATCGGCATGCCGTCAGGATCCAGAGCGACGGCAAGTCTGATTCCCTCTCCTTCCCTTTGCGTTGGGGGCATTACAAAGAGAACTCCTTTAGATTTCAACTGTTGAAACGTAGTTTCAAGATCTGAAACTGAAAATCCGATCGAACATGTCCCCGCAAACTTTTCGCTGTTTTCTCCGCTTCGGGGTTTCGGAGCTCCCCCGCCATGGAGCGCGAGCGTGGTAGTCCCTGTCAGAAATTCAGTCCACTCCGGCGATTCAAACTTTAATGGGATTCCGAGCGTATCACGGTAAAACTCCACAGAACGTTTCATGTCCGAAACCATCACCATGATGTAATCTACATGTTGAAACATCATCATACCTCTCTCCTATTCAGTTTACTGCGGATGGCGAACTGATGACAATCACATTGAAGGAAGCTCCGCATACGGACTGGGAACCAAAATATCCGGGCCAGGCTGTCTCGTCTGTTGCCGGATAGGATCCACGGGAAGGCTTACTCGATCCACTGCCAGGGGACTTCGGCGCGGCGGGCGCGTTCCTCAAAGTCTTCCAGCCGCCATTCTGCCTCTTGGATCTGCCGGTCGAATTCCGTCAACCGCGCGCATTCGGAGGGCTTGTCGAACGACGAAAGAATTGGTCCGGGTTCCCGTGATGGTTTCAATCGTTTTGCAGCGAAATGCTGTTCCGCCTTTTGGCAGGAAGTTTGCGCAGAGATACGTCTCTCACGCAAACGTGAAATCTCCTTTTTGAGCGATAGCGCTTCTTTTCGCCACCTCTGCTCCTCCCGATCGGAAATGGGTTCCGCCTCATTGGGTCGTTGTGTCTCTTCGGTCCCGAGGATGGTGAGTTCCGGGGATGAATCAAGGTCCTCCTTCGTTACACGGTGAGCATTGCCCTTGCGTCTCTTTTTGATCTGTTCAGCAAATGCAACAAGATCAATTTCACGGGAAGGTGTTTCGACCCCGGCCGCCTCCGGAACCGGGTGCGGTGAAACCGACTCAGGGTGCTCGTTGTCACGCGTCATGCAATCCAGATCCAGCAGCTCACGCTTGAAGCTCAGAAGCACGCCACGCGAATCTTTGATCTGGACAGTTGCGTTATTCTCTGCAACAAAAGTTCCCTCGATTCGCTTTCCCGATTTCAGAACGACGGTATAAGCAAGAAGCGATGGGGCAGAAAAGAGAATCAGAATCAGGAAGGAAATGATGCGCACAGGGATCTCCTTCCCGCCTGGTAGTGGCAAACACGGAGGGGGTTATTTCTTAAAAAATCCTTTGCCGCTCTTATCGGCAGAGGCGGCGGCTGCGGCCGGACCAGTCAATTGCTGAATCCGTTCCTGCAGCCTCTGGATTTTCTGCTCGAGATCATTTTTTACAAATACGACTTGCTGTTTCAGTTTTTCCCGTTCTTGCGTCAGCGAGGCTACCGAGACTTTCATGCTATTGAGCTCGTCGCTTCGTATCTGGGCTTCCGTAGACATCTGCTGGATGACATCGTCTCTTTCCGCCAGTTCACGGGTTTGCCTTTCCCGCAATTCGTCGTAGAGTTTCTTGATTTCTTGCAGCTCTACAATCTTGGAAAAATCCGAGAATGATTCTGCCATGTCGTCTCCTTTCCCCGATTCTACTCCCAACTCCAGAAAATCGGAAGCGGAAATCTCACTCGACTCCCCTTTTGCCTTCTCTGCGCCGTAGAGAAACTTGCGGATTTCCATATCCAGTTCGGAGGGATTTGTCGAAGCAGCCAGCGCGGTCTCTTTGGACACCACACCGTTGAGAACGAGCGCCAGCAGGGACTGGTTCATCGATTGCATCTTGAAATAGCTGACCGATTTTTCGACCTCTTCATCAATTTCCGCGATGTTCCCTTCCAGGATTCCTTTATGAATTTTGGGCGTGTCTCTCAGGATTTCCACGCCGGCAATCAGACCGGGCTGATCGCAACGCGGAACCAGCTTGAGCGAGATGATTCCTTTCAATACCTGGGAAAGCTGGATGCGAATCTGTCTTTGCTGTCCTTCCGGGAACGTGTCCACAATGCGGTCGATCGTTTGCGATGCACTGTTCGTGTGCAGCGTGCTTAACACAAGGTGGCCTGTTTCCGCCGCGGTCATTGCGGTCATGATGGTTTCACTATCCCGCATTTCTCCTACCATGATGACATCCGGATCCTGGCGAAGAGTGTTTCGCAGCGCCTGATTGAACGAAACTGTATCTTCTCCCACCTCTCGCTGAGTAATGGTAGCAATGGCATCACGAAAGAGAAACTCGATCGGGTCTTCGATCGTAACAACGTGAACAGGCCGGTGCAAACTGATTTCCAGAATCATAGCAGCCAGCGTAGAGGATTTGCCGGATCCTGTGGGCCCCGTGACCAGAACCATTCCCTGAGGGAGATAGCACATCTGCAGCAGGACCTCGGGTAACCCCCATGCCTCAATGGATGGAAAATCAAACGGGATTCTCCGGAATACCGCGCTGAGCGTGCCTCGCTGATAAAAGACTGTTGCGCGGAACCTGGAAATTCCCGCCAGGCTGTAGCCAAAGTCCACATACAACCGCTTTTCCAGATGCGATTTCTGCTTGGGCGTCAGGACATTGACCACCAGCTTTTCAACATCCTCGGGTTGCAGGGGCGGAGCCTGAGTGGGAAGAAGCCGGTCTTCAACGCGCAACAAAGGAGGTCTCATCGGTTTCAAATGAAGGTCCGACGCCTTCTGCGTAACCATATACTGCAAAAGGTGATCCAGAGTTAATGCCACTGTAAGCCCTTCCTTTTTCTAGACATTATACAGGACTTTACCGGTTTTGCGATATGATGGATGAAACGCAAGAAAGCAGAAAGAGCAGGAGGGAATATGCTAAAGGGGAAATGGATTCTTGGGATTCTTTGTCTGGGTCTTATGATGCCAGGATGCGGACAGGAATTCTATTCCACGCCGCAAAAGACGCTCGAACGCTATGTGTTATATCGGCACATGGGGACCGTAGCTCAGATTGAAAATTGCCTGGATTGCTTCACGAAAGAGACCCGGGAATGGTGGTCGCAGCACTACCTGGATGCGTGCCATGCGAAGTACGGCGCGTTCAGCTCTTTATGCGGAGAAACCAAAATAGACCAGGCCAACATCTGGGGCGGATTGATCGAAGAATGGGGACCAAAATCTTCGGAGGTGGAATCCTCTGAAATCGATGAAAACGATGGAACCGCGGTTCTGCGAGTGCAGGGCAAAGACATCTACTTTATCCGCGAAGGAAAGAACTGGAAAATTGACGGTTTTTTTGGCGCGGACGAAGCGCTGGAGGAGCAGTATCCTCAATTGAAACAGTAGACGCCTTGATGAAAATCATCACCACATTGCCCGGTTTTGCGGTTCATCAAGTCCGCCGTTTGTTTTTAGGAAAGCCGCGAAGGCTCCTTGAGACCGGTACGGAAGCCCCCCATTTCTCCATCCAGGATGAAAGTGGAAATGTCCACACCCTGCGGCAGTACCGCGGACAGCGCGTCGTACTCTGGTGGTTCATTCGGGCTCAGACACCCGGTTGAATTCTCGAAGGAAGGGGGTTCCAGGATAGAACCCGGGAGTTTCAAACCAAGAACGTGGCACTGCTCGGCATCAGCACGGATACGCCGGCAGACAACCTGGCGTTCAAACGCAGCGCCGGTTTTTCCTTTCCGCTGCTTTGCGACGTGGACCGGAAAGTGTCGCTCCTTTACGGAACGGTCACGTTCCGGCAGGCATACTATGCCGATCGTATTACGTATATTATTGATGAAAATGGAATCATCACTCACGTCTATCCCAAAGTTAGCGCATCCAATCATCCGCAGGAGCTGCTTGCCGTCCTTTAGTCGGGGCTGCGCAAGAATCACTTCTCATTTTGGCGCGAGCTTCACGGTTGCGTTCCTGTTGTTTGCTTCGATTGCATCCGCGGAACCTTCTTTCTTTTCTCCGGAGATGGATCTCCACAGAATGGCTGGATTCAACGCGCTCTATAATATGGAGTACGAGCCGGCTGCGGAACAATTCCGCGAGATGATTCGCCTAGATTCCGCTCATCCTGCCGGATACATTTATCTTGCCAGCTCCGTCTGGCTCAGGCATCTGGCCTCCCTCAGGCGGCTTCAAACGCAGATCTACAACCGCAACGATTCGTTCTTTGTGAAAGCCAACGATACGGTAGATCCCGCTGTAGATCGCCAGTTTCAGGATCTGATTACAAAAGGGATGCAATTGGCTGAATCACAGTTGAAGAAAAACAAGAATGACGTCGCAGCGCTTTATTTTCTGGGTGTGGCGAAAGGCGCGCTGGCAGGATACGAATCGACTGTCAAGAGAAGTTTTTTTTCTTCGTTGCGGAATGGGTCCAGGGCTGTTGCATTGCACCGGGAAGCCCTGAAGCGTGATCCTAATTTCACCGACGCCTACCTTTCCGTGGGAATGTACGATTATGTGCTTGGCAGCCTTCCGCTTGCCGTAAAGATTCTGGCTTTCGTCAGCGGGCATCACGGATCAAAAAAGGAAGGGCTGAAGGAATTGGAGAAAGTCTACAAAGAAGGAAAGTTTGCACGAGTGGAAGCAGGTGTCATTCTCATCTTGCTTTATGATCGCGAAAAGCGCCTGGAAGATTCGCTGAAGATCCAGCAGGTGCTGAGCGCGCAATATTCTAGAAACTCCATCTTCCGCTCTGAGATGGCAAGAACGCTGGCCCGGCTTGGACGTTACCGTCAGAGCGTAAAATTATATGAAGAGCTGCTCAACGATCCGGTAGCGCTCGACTACATGCCCGACTTGATCCACTATCAGTACGCAGAGACTTTGTTCGAATTGAACCTGTGGGAAAAAGCATATCATCATTACATGGTTTCCTCCGGCTTTTCAAAAGCACCGGAGAGTTTGATCACAATGTCACACCTGGAAGCCGGAAAGTGTCTGGATGCGCTGCAGAAACGGGAACTGGCGCTAAAGGAGTATCAATTTGTTCTGAATCGCGCACAAGCGTTTCATTCCCGTGAGCAAGCGCAGAAGTATTTGAAAACACCTTTTGTTCCTGAAGGTCAGGAAAAACAGCCATGACTCCGGAGTCGATCGCCCACTACCGGATCCTCAAGAAACTGGGGGAAGGCGGAATGGGAGAAGTTTTTCAGGCGCAGGACACGCGTCTGGGTCGGGCTGTGGCGCTCAAAATCCTGCCGCCGGAAATGGCTTCCGATCCGAAACGATTGCGACGGTTTACTCAAGAAGCGAAAGCTGCATCCACTCTGAATCATCCAAACGTTGCGCATATCTATGAGATTGGCGAGTCGAACGGCGTGAATTTTATTGCCATGGAGTGCGTGGAAGGCCAGACTCTGGAAGCAAAAATCGGAAAGCGGCCCCTTCTACAAGAAGAAATCATCGGGATTGGCATCCAGATCGCAGATACTCTCACTGAAGCACACACAAAGGGGATTGTTCACAGGGATCTGAAGCCGGCCAATATCATGGTCACGCACCGCGGACAAATCAAGATCCTGGATTTCGGACTTGCCAAGTTTGATCCTGCAGATGGACAGGGGGCCTTCAGCGAGCTCAGCACACATGCGCGAACAGAGCCTGGAGCGCTGATGGGGACCGTGCAATACATGAGCCCCGAGCAGGCCTTAGGGCGTGACATCGATTTGCGCACCGATATCTTCAGTCTGGGGGTCGTGCTGTACGAGATGGCCACTGCGAGGCGTCCGTTCCATGCTCCGAACGCAAGTGCCATCATTGATCAGATTCTTCACTCGCAGCCGGAGTCAGTAACTCGTTTCAACTACAGTTGCTCCGCTGATCTGGAACGCATCATCCAGAAATGTCTCCGTAAGAATCCGGAAGAGCGATATCAATCTGCTCATGACCTTCTGACAGATCTAAAAGTGTTGGGACGTGAATTTCCACAGCGGAAAGTTCCCGGAACAAACATGGAATACTTGATTCGCCGCGGTATGGCGCGCCTGCTCTTTGTGGTTCTGCAGTGTGTCTATCTCAGCATGTATGTCGCGGCTCTCTGCTGGCCGGAACCGATGGAGCGCGGGCTGGGGCACATTCTCGGATCACGTCCCGCCGCCATTCTCACACTTCTATATGTTGTGACGGCCATGATCGGGATGGCCATCCGTCTCTATTTCATGAGCATGGTAATTCTGGATCATGTGCAGTCCGGTGTTCAGTACCGGAAAGCGTTTCCATTCCTGTATACGCTTGATATCCTCTGGTCCATTGCGCCCCTCAGTCTCTCTTTGAAAATCGGCGAAGTTCTTTCTCTCGCCTGTATCCCTCCGCTTGTGTTCAGCCCTTTTTCGCAACGGACACTCATCCGCAGCGCATACAACACAACATCCGGTGGCCGGACGAGTACCTTATGAACCCGAGGTTGGTTTTCATCAGTGGACCATTGAAGGGAACCGTGGCCCCGTTAACTGAAAAGGATCTGACGATCGGACGCGATGCATCCAGTGAACTGAACATTCAGGATCTTTCGCTCTCCCGAAAACACTGCAAAATCATCAAAGACGGGGACCACTTCAAAATCATTGATCTGGAGAGCCTGAACGGAACGTTTGTCGATCGGGTGCCGGTACGAGAGCACATCCTGGAGCACGAATCGCAGATCGAGATCGGAGATTCGGCGCTTCTGTTCCTGGAAGAAGAGCCGGAGAAGGCGCCGGATCCCGTCCAATGGGTGGAGGAACCGGATGCGGGCGGATCCACCATTCAGTTACGCCGGGAGGATGCGATGTATTTGTTCCCGGCCCGGATGCAACCGGAAGAGCGGACTCTTCGTGATCTGAATACACTGCTCAAGCTCAGCATCGAAATGAGCGGGCTGCAGAGTACCGTCGAGTTGGGAAATCATCTATTGAATCAGTTGCTCGAGACGTTTCCATTTTGCCGCGGAGCCGTTCTTTTTTGTCTCGAAGATCCTTCTGATTTCTCGCTTGTCGTCTCGCGCGAAAAAATTCAAATCAGCAAGACAGTAGTCCAGAGGGCAGTGAAAGGACGTGTTTCTATTCTCAGCAAGGATATCCTGGAAGATGCAGCGCTTGTGGACGCGCAAAGTCTGGCAATAGCGCCGATACGCTCTCTTGTTTGCGTCCCGATCGCAACGGAAGATCGCATCATGGGCCTGATCTACATGGATTCAAGGGAACGTGGCGGATTCGATGAGCGCGACCTGCAACTCATCACTGCGGCCGGCGCTATCGCCTCGCTCGCCCTGAAAAGTGTTCTTCATACTGAGTGGCTCGCCGGAGAAAATAAACGTTTTCAATCGGAGATGGAAATCGAGCACAGAATGATCGGGGAAAGCGAACAAATGAAAAAGGTATTTCAGTTCATCTCGCGTGTCGCGCCGGCAGATTCCACCGTTTTGATTACCGGTGAAAGCGGAACCGGAAAGGAGCTTGTGGCGCAGGCGATCCATCGAAACAGTCCCAGACGGGATGCTCCGTTTGTACCGATTAATTGCGCAGTTTTAACCGAAACACTGCTTGAAAGTGAACTGTTTGGACACGAAAAGGGCGCATTCACCGGAGCCATCGCGCAGAAAAAAGGAAAGTTTGAGCTTGCCGGCCGGGGCACACTTTTTCTGGATGAGGTGGCAGAGCTCGGATTCCCTCTGCAAGCAAAACTCTTGCGTGTGCTGCAGGAACGCGAGTTTGAACGGGTCGGAGGAACGCGCCCGATCAAAGTGGATATCCGGTTGATTGCGGCCACAAACAAAGACTTGAAGGAAGAGATCCGGCAGGGAAAATTCCGCCAGGATTTGCATTACCGGTTGAATGTGATCGCCCTTGAAATGCCTCCGTTGCGAACCCGCACGGAAGACATTCCTTTACTTGCAACCTATTTTCTGGGAAAGTACGCAGCCAGGACCAAGCGCCGCATTCTGGGTATCTCCCCGGAGGCGCGCGCCTGTTTGATGCAATACCCCTGGCACGGAAATGTGCGTGAGCTGGAAAATGCAATCGAACGGGCCGTCGTGCTGAGTACAGGCGACTATTTATCCCCGGACGATCTTCCGGAGACAGTTCTGGAGTCTCAATTGCCTGGAGGAGTCCGTCTCGGAAACTATCATGAATCGGTTCAAGTTGCCAGGAAAGAATTGATTTTAAAAGCCATGGAACAGGCGCAGGGGAACTTTACCGAAGCGGCAAAACTGCTGGGAGTTCATGCGAACTATCTTCACCGCCTCGTCCGCAATCTGAATCTCCGTCCACTGCTCAAGAAATAGGGGCTACCACAGAGGCACAGAGACGCAGAGGAAAAATCTATACTTCCTTACAACTCTGTGTCTCTGTGTCTCGAAAGGTAGCGCTTCCCTCCCACCCCGCTCCGTTCTTTGATACCTGCAGGTCCGCTCTGCAATTTCTCTATCCCTATTTCTTGCCGTACTTTGCCGGCGTTGCCCCGTTTCCTTTTGACTCTCGTGCAAAAATGTTGATACATAAAAGCAAGAACGGGGAAAATTTTGCTTTTGCGTCAGCTTCGAGGTTACAATATGTGGCCATGCGTTTGGTTCAACCCGGGCAGTCTATTCTTCATTACAAGATCATCGAAAAAATTGGCCAGGGGGGAATGGGTGAAGTCTACAAGGCGGAAGATACAAAACTCGGACGCCAGGTAGCGCTGAAGATTCTTCCTCCCGACACGCAGGAGGAACAAAAAGCCAAACGCCGTTTGATTCAAGAAGCCAGGGCAGCCTCCGCGCTGAATCATCCCAACATCGTCACCATTCATTCCATCGAAGATACGGATGGGTTTACGTTTATCGTGATGGAATATGTGGAAGGCAAGACCCTGAAGTCGTTGATTGAACAGGGGCCGTTAGAGACATCCCGGCTGATCGATCTGGGTTCTCAAGTAGCGGATGGTTTGGCCGCCGCGCACTCGGCCGGTCTCATTCACCGGGACATCAAGCCTGCGAATATATTAGTAACATCCCAGGGACAGGCAAAAATCCTGGACTTCGGACTGGCGAAGCTCACTCAAGTCAGTGACGAGCAGCTCAGCGCCGAGCAAACACTGAGTAAGCTGACAAGGACAGGAATGATCGTAGGGACTGTGGCATACATGTCGCCGGAACAGACCCGTGGTGAGCCGCTGGACGCAAGGACCGATATTTTTTCGTTCGGTTGTGTATTATACGAAGCCGCGACCGGTAGGGTGCCGTTCGGTGGACCGAGTGTACTTTCGGTATTGCACGAAATCGCTACGGTGGATCCACCGGCGCCGAGCACGCTGGGACAGAACATTCCGCAAGGAATAGATACCATCATTCGGCGGGCGCTTGCCAAGGATAAAGATCAGCGATATTCCTCGGCCACTGAGCTGGCTGCTGCTTTGCGAGGCTTGACCTTCGCCAACCGCTATCAGATCATCCGCGAGCTGGGTCGCGGTGGAATGGGCGTCGTTCATCTGGCGCACGATCCTTTGCTGGAACGGGATGTCGCCATCAAAGTCATTTCTCCGGATTTGCTCAGCACGGATGCTGTAGAGCGATTTAAGAGAGAAGCCCGGGTCGTGGCAAAAATGGATCATCCTGCCATCGTGAGCATTTACGATATCGGGGAACACGAAGGTTCACTGTTCTTCATCATGCCGTTTGTATCCGGCACCAGTCTTCGCTCGTTTCTGAAAGACGGGTCGCTCAACATGGGCGAAGTCCTCGACATTGGAATTCAGGCAGCGGAGGCCCTGGAGTACAGTCATACGCGTGGAGTTGTACACCGCGATATCAAACCGGAAAATATTATGGTGGCGCGCGAACCCGAAGGAATTCGTGTGCGCGTTACTGATTTTGGTCTGGCAATGGCTTCCAGCGAAAATCGCTTGACACGAACCGGCTCGTTCGTAGGAACCATTGCGTATCTCAGTCCTGAGCAATTATCCGCAAAATCCATCGATAACCGCTCCGATCTGTATTCGCTGGGGATTGTCCTTTATGAATGTGTAACCGGACAACCTCCGTTTACCGGGGAAGTACAATCCGTTCTTTACAGGATCGCTCATGAAAACCCGGATCCGCCCCGTTTGCGTGGAGCCGATATCCGGGAAGAGTTGGAAAACATCATTCTCCAATGTTTGGAAAAAGATCCTTCCAGGCGGCCGCAGAGAGCGAAGGACATCGCAGATTCGCTGAGCCGTTATCGTTCCCGCCTTCAGGAAAGCGATCGAGAGCAGAAGCTTTCGATGATTCATAAACCATCGATGATCGCGCAGCGTCCTCCGGCATCGCCGTTTGTCGGTAGGGAAAAGGAATTCGGAGATCTACAGCGGAGAATGAGCACCGCTGCCCTTCAAGGCGAATGCCATTTTGCAGTTGTCGGCGGCGATGTGGGGATCGGGAAGACCCGGCTTCTGGAGGAGCTGGAACGAATTGCCCGCGCCAAGAACATGCGCGTTCTGCACAGCCGTTTCCTGGAAATGGATCAATCGCTTCCCTATCAGGGATTTTGCGAAGTGATTCAAGAGTACTTCCACCAGAAAATGACGCCTTCCTCGTCCGGACCGGTGGATTTCACCGATCTGGCTCCTGATCTTGTGACCCTCTTCCCCGTTCTTGCAGAAATTTCCGGGATCACCGGCGGTCAAAAGATGGCGGTCAGCGGAGAAGCACGAAAGATTCAGGATCGCACCTATATATATGACTTGCTGGCCCGGTCATTTTTGCGGATCGGCGGAGGGAAACCGCTGATCCTTTTTTTTGAGGATCTTCATAACGCTGATGTTTCGCTGGATGCCCTTCAGTATGTGGTCAGACGTCTTGCCCCTACGCCGACCCTGATCGTAGGGACTTACAGAACGGCCGATCTTGATAAACAGCATCCCTTAACCCGGATGCTGAACAACTTCAAGGGAGATAAGCGTTTTGTCTCGATTCAACTGGAGCCTTTTTCCGAATCGGAGCACAAAACTCTTTTGCAAACCCTGATCGGCAGTCAGGATTTAGAAGAAAGTTTTGTGCATCAACTTTATGAGGCTACTGAAGGGAATCCACATTTTACGAAAGAACTGGTTCGATCATTGATGGATTCCGGAAAGGTGGTGCAAACCTCCACCGGCTCCTGGAACCTTTCCGGAGAAGCCGCCCTTTCTTCGGAAGCCTTGCCACCGACCATTCAGGAAACCGTAGGAAAGCGAATCGAGAGACTGCCTCAGGAATCCAGGGAAATCCTTTCGGTTGCTTCGGTACTGGGAAAAACTTTTGATTTTCGTGACCTGGAATTCCTTGCCGGAGAAAAGGGAAACTTGGAAGATGTCGTTGATGGTTTGATCAGTAACGGTTTCATCGAAGAAGAACGGGCTTCCCGCGGCGATTTCCTGGCTTTCTCCAGCGCAGTCGTGAGGGACGTTTTGTACACGCAAATCCCGCGACGCAAGCGCAGATCACTGCACCGGAAATATGCCGAAGAGCTCGAGAAACGAAATGCCGGACGTCTGGACCGCATTTATCCCATCCTGGTTCACCATTTTCAGGAAGGAGACGTTGCGGAAAAAGTGATTGAGTTCGGGATGGAGCTGGCAAAGCGATCTTTGGAGGCGTTGAGCCCGGACGACGCCCTGCGCGCAGCCAGAACCGTGCTGGATTTTGTACAGGAGGAAGAAGGACAGGCCACTGCATTGGAAGGAGAAGTTAGATCGCTGCTTGCGGAAGCGTACCGTTTGCGAGGCAATTCGGAAACCGCCCTGCAGGAATTGGAACTGGCGATCACCGTCTTTGAAAATCGAAAGGACTCCTCCCGCCTTCTAGCTGCCGTGATCCTGGCGGCGGAAACTGCATGGGAAGGAAGAAAGATTGAGGATACGAAACGCTGGGTAGAAAAGGGATTGGACCTTGCGGCTTCTCAGGGTCAAACAGAAAGTCTGGCCAAGCTCCTTTCCCTGGCTGCTACGGTTGCCAATATGAGGGGCGAATACGACAGGGCAAGACAGTACCTGGAACAGGCGGAACGGCTGCGTCCCGTTGCAAAGGAGAAAGAGGAAGCGATTCCCGTTGGAGGAAGGCTTACAGTCGCACTCTCGAGTCCTGTGGAACAGTTTCATCCTGTCAACTCCAACATTATTGAAGAAACGGAAATCATAGGCAATGTTTTTGAGACGTTGCTCAGCGTGGATGAACAAGGACACTTGATTCCCTGTCTTTGCGAAGAATGGAAAGTTTCCGAACAAGGCAGGTCATTTGTATTTAAGCTTCGGCCGAATGTGCTTCTGCAGGATGGGGAACCGCTCACGGCTCAATGCGTGAAAGCTTGTTTTGAACAGAGCATTCGCATCGGTCATACAAGACTTCCCGAAGCATTCGCGGCCATTCGCGGTGTGAGCCCGTTTCTGGAGGGTTCTGCCGATCACGTCTCGGGAATTCAAGTTCAGTCACAAGAACAATTGAAAATAGAACTTGAGGAACCGCTATCTATTTATCCTGCACTCTTAACCGATTCTCACGCCAGCATTGCGCGTCAGAGATCCGATGGATCCGATGCCCTCGGGACCGGACCATTTAAGATCATTTCTTCGAGTCCGAATTCCGTCATCCTGCAGCGAAATGAACAATATTGGAAAGGGTCCGTACCTCTGGATGGTGTTGACTTCCGATGCGGTGTCGGCTCAGTGGAATTGGCTGCCGGGATACGGTCAGGCGAATTGGATCTTGCAAGCAACTTGCTTCCACAGGATTTGGACCAAATCCTGCAGGACCCGCAGTTTCGAAACAGCATGGTAGAGGCGACAAAGAAGAACGTCTATTTTGTCGTTTTTAACGATCAAAGTTCTTCTGCCAGGATCGCAGAAGTGCGTCAGGCGCTCTGCGGAATTGTCCGCATCGATGATCTGGTGCGGGCAACTTTAGGGCGTTTTGCGCAGCCTGCTGTCGGCCTATTGCCGCCCGGAATCCTCGGCCATGATCCCGGCAAACGGCAACGGCAAATCCTGGATGTGGAAAACGCGAATCGTCTGCTGAAGGCCTCCGGACTTCCCATTCCTGTTCGACTCAACGCTGCCGTTCATCCCATCTTTCAGGACCGTTACGCGGCCATTTTCCAGGAACTAATGAAAGTATGGTCCGAAATCGGTGTCGAGATTGTGATCGGCACGACTACGATGAAGTTGTACCTGGAAGCGAACAGAAACAGCGAAGGGTTTGACCTGATGATCGGCAGATACAACGCCGATTACGAGGATCCGGATAATTTTACGTATTTCTTGTTTCATTCGAAGGCCGGTCTTTACGATTTCATTGCTTCCGAAGAGCTGGATCGATTCATGGAAGAAGCGCGGGTGGAAAGTGAGCCGGCACAGCGGGAAAAGTTGTATCGCCTGGTTGAAAACCATCTCATGGAAACCTCCTATTTGCTGCCGCTTTTCCAGGACATCGATTATCGGGTAGCCAGTCCCAAGGTTCGGGGATTGAAGCTGTACAGCAGCCCCCCTTACGTAAAATATTCGGAGCTGGGAAAAGCGGAAACGGCAGCTCCGGCAGTGTTGAGAAAGACCGGGGGAGGAATCCTGTACGTTCCGCTGGGAACGGAAATTGCCAGCATGGATCCTTCACTGACAATCAATGTTCAGCAAGCGGACGTGCTGCCTACCGTTTTCGAGACACTAACACGACAGGCGGGAGGCGCGCGTATCGTGCCCTGGCTGGCTTCCGAATTTCAGGCAGAAGAGGGAGGACGGCGGTTTTCATTCCGGCTGCGTCCGGATGTGCGATTCCATGATGGCCGCCGGCTTACATCCAGAGACGTGCGATATTCTTTTGAGCGCCTTTTACAGAATGAAAACAATCAGGCCCGCTGGTTCCTTTCCTCCATTCGTGGCGCCGAAGCTCTGATCAACGGAAAGACACGCGAACTGGAAGGTTTTCGAATCCGTTCCGCATCCGAATTCTTCATTGATCTGGATCAGCCCCTTTCTTTCTTCCCTGCAATTCTTGCTTATCCCGCCGCCGCCATTTTACCGGAAGGCACGGACCAGGTGGGTGGAAGTTGGCGCGAGGGATGCATTGGAACCGGACCGTTCAGGGTATTACGTTTCGAACCGAACCGGCGATTGGAATTGGAAGCCAATCCGAATTACTGGCGTCCCGCTCATCCGAAAAGTGATGGACTTATTTTTTCGTTTGGGGTCTCGCCTCAAGAAATCTTATCCGGATTCCGGGCAGGCAGGTATTTGCTGGCCGGGGACCTGTTCCCATCCGATGTGGAAGCGCTTCGTCACGAACCGGAATTTGCGTCCAGATATCGTGAGACGCCGCGTCTTTCCACTTACTATGTTCTTTTCAACGTTCATCGCGGACCGCTTGCCGATGAAAAGCTCAGACACTTGCTCGTTCAATCTGTGGATGTTGAAAGTTCGGTACGGAGAAATATCGGCAGACTTGCGATTCCAGCACACGGAATTCTTCCACCCGGATTGCTGGGATACGAACCGGCGCGACAAGGCGCAATGCGTTCTGTGCCGCACGAAAGGCCGGGTGAAAAGATAGAACTGGTCGGCATGAGCCATTCGGTATTCGAAGGCGCTTATTCACCACTCGCTCGCGAAGTGCTCTCCGCATTTCAAGAGAAAGGATTCCGGATAAGGATCGAAGGAACAAAGGCCGAGAATGCCCACATTCCTCATCTTGCCGAATCCGTAGATTTTGTGCTATTGCGATGGATCGGCGATTATCCGGATGCCGACACTTTCTTTCATGGCCTGCTTCATTCGGAACGAGGATACAATGGCTCGTTCTGCGGCACTCCGGAAATGGATAAATTGATTGAAAAAGGCCGGACCGAAACACGGCCTCAGCTTCGCCACGAAATTTACCAGGAAGCCGAGAAGATGATCGTGGATCGCGCCCTCCTGTTGCCGCTCTTCCACGAACAAACCTACCGCTTCGCCAGACCCGAAGTCCAGGATTTCGAAGTCGTCTTCTCCATCCAATCGGTTCCCTACGAAAACCTCTGGCTCCGCAAGTAGAAACAGACTATCATTCTTCCACCCCTTGGGATCACCCAGTACCCGCCTCGCTAAGGACATTTTCGCCCCTGCCCGCCGGATCAAGGAAGTCATTCATGGAAAGCGTGCCCGTCCGCTCCTCAAGAAGTAGGAATTAAGCACGGAAAACAAGGAAGAAGCTCTGCGCTCTTTGCGATCTTTGCGGTAAATTTCTTACGCGGTAAAGTCGATAAATCCCGGATTCAGCATTCCATTCGGATCGTATTTCTTCTTCATTCGTTTCATCTCGCTCCAGCTTGTGTCGAAATGCTCTTTCCACTTTGACTTGTCAAATTGAATGAGACCCGAAAGGTAGCGCTTCCCTCCCAGTGCTTCGCTGAGCTCGCTTGCCATATTCAGACGTGGGATGGCAATTTCCAACAGATCTTTGGGAACACCCGGCAGAATGCCGAAACCGACAATGTAATCCGAATCGGGACGCTTGAATAATGGTAATTTGGAAGTTCGTCCGCTCGATGGCCAGAAGAGCACGTGTCCGCCACCCAGAGCTGCGGGTGGCAGATTTTGCAGGATCTGGTTCATGTATTTTTCAGCAACATCCCAGGGAAGAAGCGTTTCCATCCAGGGATGCGCATTTGCCCAGTAACCCATTCGCTTCCAGATTTCGAAGACGTTCTCCATCCGGCCCGCAAAATCGTAAATCTCCATGTCCTCTGTGTGGCTGTGACGATAGAAGTTCAATCCCTGCAAGGACTTCTTTTCGTCCGGCGGCGGTCCCTCCGAATCAAACTCGAACGTCAACTGCAGCGGAAAAAACCATTCTCCAAACGTCTGTTTCATCCCCATGACTTTTTTGAATCCGAGCGGAAGCGGAGTGCACCACGATTCGATGTAATCCATTCTCCCTTCTTCGATGAGGGCGCGTTGATCCCGCAAGATTGTTTTCAAATTGTCGTATACAAGAAAGAACACACGGACATGGGATTTGTGGCTCCGAAGCTGCAGCTTCGCCCGCGAGATAATACCAAACTGACCCAGACCGCAAAGTGCATGATAAAAGAGCTCGGGATCTTGCGAAGCCGAACAATCCACAATGTCTCCTGATCCGGTGACTACCTGCAGTCCGAGACAGTTATCTCCCTGTACTCCATAGCGGAAAGAAGCTACTCCGATCCCTGCCATGGAAAGAGTGCCGCCGATGGCGACATTCAGGTTGTTGGTAAGGACAGGTGGAATCAGTTTATACGGTTTTAGTTTTTCGACCAGATCTTTCCACAAAGTACCGGCATCGACAGTGCAAGTTTTTTCCTGCTCGTCCACTTCAAGGTGCTGGTGAAGCGCAGTCATGTCCAGCAGGATTCCACCCTGGTTCAAGGCCTGACCGCTCTGGCTGTGCGCCGCAGACCGCGAACTCACCGAAAGATTGTACCGGCTCCCGGTACGGATCACGGCGGCAATGTCTTCGGCCGATGAAGGACACACCACAACACGCGGGACCCGGGTGATCATCCTCCCAAAATCACCGCTGACAGCGTTCAGGCTTTCGGAATCAGATAAAACCTTTCCGCGTACAGCGCTTTGCAATTCCTGGATTAACGTTGCTTCGCTCATGTTGTTATTCTTTCACAGCTTTCAGCACAGAATCAACCGCTCGTTTGCGTCTATCGCGTCGTTGCGTCTATCGCGTCTATCGCGTCTATCCTATTTGTCCACATAACCCAGTGCGCGTAACTGCTCCTCGGTCGGCTTGTTAATGACCGCCTTGCGTTCCTTCACCGGCATCCTGGAGCGCAGCTCCGAAATTGTTTTCAGTTGCTTCCGGAACCCAGGATCTCCGCCGAAGCGAACGATATACTCCGGCGGCGGGCGGTAGGGGTCGTGAGGTTCACGGAAATGAACAGATCCGAAGAAGCGGCGGTGCCGGACCGAATCCAACCAGGAAGTAACCGGCTCAACAAATTCTGACGCAAACACGGGAGCCTCCCAGGCCGATTTCCGGTTTCCATAAAGTTGATTGGTCACGTCAAAACCCTGACCGTAACCAAACACCGGAGAGGCGTTGGGGTTTGCAGTAAAGAGAGCTGTTGCGTAGCCTGACTCGTGAAACGCTTCCGCCATCGTCTTGAAACCGTCCTGAGGCGATCGTGTAGGATGCCTGCGCGATCGCATTATTCCAGAGAACGCCTTCTGCGGCGATCGAGTCCATGACAGGCGTAGTTGACTTTGGGTATCCATAGCAGCTGAGATGCGAGGCATTGGTTGCATCCAACAGAAAGATCAGGACGTTGTCGTCGCGATGCCTCTTCCGGAACGCCTCAAGTCCTTCGGACGGCTCAATTACGGAATCTGGAGTTTGCTCAAGCACTGGGTCGATCCACGCCAGTTTCCCGTCGCGGCTTGCAAACGTAATCCTGACGATCCGCTGCTCGAACGAATTCAGATGAACAAGATGCCGGTACTTTACAACCGGACAGTACCAGAAGGGCGAACAGGGCCAGGAAGATATCTTTTACCATTCGCGCGTCTTTGTGCCCTCGTAGTTACCCCGATCTTCAATTACTTGATCGGACCCTTTCAAAATTGTATATTATTCCCTGCCCGGCAAGCAGCGGGCGGGCTCAACCACAAAGACACGAAGACACGAAGAG
>CAZDDB010000027.1:2386-19881 GCA_964504105.1 uncultured Acidobacteriota bacterium | reverse complement strand
TGATTTGAAATAGCCTTCTCATGTTCGACGCCACCACCATTATCTCCATCCGTCATCGAGGCAAAGTTGCTCTTGCCGGCGACGGTCAAATTACCATCGGGGATGTCATTGTAAAACAGGGTGCAAAGAAGATCCGAAAACTGTATGAGGATCGCGTACTTGCTGGTTTTGCGGGTTCCGCTGCAGATGCGATGGCTCTGTTTTCCAAATTTGAGGCCAAGCTGGAGGAATTTCGCGGCAATCTCAAACGCGCTTCCGTAGAATTGGCGAAAGACTGGCGCACGGACCGCATTCTCCGACGACTGGAGGCGCTTCTCGTTGTTGCAGACCGTGAAAACTCCTATCTGATTTCGGGGTCGGGCGATCTAATTGAGCCGGATGATGGAATTCTCGCGATTGGTTCCGGCGGCGCTTATGCGCTGGCCGCAGCTCGCGCCTTACTAACGTATTCCGATCTTTCCGCAAAAGACATCTGCATGGAATCGATGAAAATCGCCGCCACGATCTGCATCTATACGAACAGCAACATTCTGGTGGAGGAACTCTAGAATGGCGATTCCACTCCCTTCCCGCACCGCGGATTCTTCAACGGAGGATTACACGCCCAGACAGATCGTGCAGGAGCTGGATCGCTATATCGTTGGTCAGAAAAAAGCGAAACGCGCCGTGGCCATCGCGCTGCGCAACCGCATCCGCAGACAGAAATTACCACCTGCCATGGCGGAAGAAATTGCCCCGAAGAACATCATCATGATCGGTCCCACCGGCATCGGAAAGACTGAAATTGCGCGCCGCCTCGCGCGTCTGGTCCGTTCCCCTTTTATTAAGGTAGAAGCAACAAAATATACCGAAGTCGGATATGTCGGCCGCGATGTGGAATCAATGATCCGCGATCTTACCGACATCGCAGTCGACCTGCTCAAACAGGAACGAATGCAAGAAGTAGAACATGCAGCAGCACGGAACTCGGAGGAACGCCTTCTCGATCTGCTGTTGCCTGCAGCTCCTATCTCAAGCACTGCCACAACGGAAGAACGCCAGGAAACGGAGAACCGCCGCAAGGAAACGCGCGAAAAATTCCGGGTTCAGCTCCGCTCAGGCGCTCTGGACCAGCGCATGGTGGAGATGGAAGTCAAAGAGCGGCCGCTGTCTTCGTTCTCAATCTTCTCCAACGCCGGAATCGAAGACATCGACATCAACCTGAAAGAAATGCTCCCGGGCGTCTTTTCAGGCAAAACAAAAAAACGCAAAATGCGCATTGAGGAAGCAAAAGGTGTGCTGACAACCGAAGAAAAAGAGAAATTGATCGACATGGATCAGATCGCCAAATCGGCGGTCACTCGCGTGGAACAATCCGGGATCGTTTTTTTGGATGAGCTCGATAAAGTTTCGGGACGCGAAGGCTCTCACGGCCCGGATGTAAGCCGCGAAGGAGTGCAGCGCGATTTGCTTCCCATAATCGAAGGCACTTCCGTGAATACGCGCTATGGCATGGTGCGCACCGATCACATTCTGTTTATTGCAGCCGGCGCATTTCATGTATCCAAACCATCGGATATGATCCCGGAACTGCAAGGACGCTTCCCGATTCGTGTGGCGCTCGATCCGCTGGATGAAGGAGACCTTCTCCGGATCTTGAAAGAGCCGGAAAACGCGCTGCCAAAACAGTACTGCGCCCTGCTTTCCACGGAAGACGTGGATCTGGTTTTTACTGATGATGCCATCGCGGAAATCGCTCATCTGGCCGCGACAGTCAATGAACAGACTGAGAACATCGGCGCCAGAAGACTCCATACCATTATGGAGAAAGTACTGGATGAAATTTCCTTTGATGCTCCCGATCTGCAAACCAAGAAAGTTGTTATCGACAAAGAATACGTGGACCGGATGCTGACCGATATTGTGAAAGATCAGGACCTGAGCCGGTTTATCCTGTAAAAAAGCTGCCACGGAATGAGAAAACGGTCCCTTCTCCTGATCCTGTTCTCCATAAGCCTGACGCTTTCCGTGATCACCTGTGGAAAGAAGGCGGCGCCTATACCGCCGGTACCGATTGTGCCGTATGCAGCGCCGGTCAATAGAGTAGTTCAGTCCGGAGAACTTCTCATCTATTCGTTTCAGCTCCCGCTCCTCAACACCGACAACAAGACTCCAGCCGACATCAACAAAATAGAGATCTACCGGTTGAAAGATCTCCGAATCGCCCCGGAGCTGCCCCAAACACAAACGGCGCCTGCCCAAACTCAAACACAGCCTCAAACGCAAACCGCCCCTCAGACACAGACGGCGCCTCAAACGCAATCACAACCTCAAACACAGCCGCAGACCCAAACGCAGTCTGCCCCGCAGACTCAATCGCAGCCGCAGACACAGTCTCAGACCCAAACGCAGCCGCAGACCCAACAAACACAATCTGCTCCCGCAAAAGAGGAACTGCCGCGTGTAATCAATGAGGAAGAATTCCACGACCGTTCGGAAATGGTTGCAGAAATTCCGAAGGAGATGATCGATGCATATATGAAAGACGGTTCTTTCTTGTACACAGAAAAGATCAGTCTCGCACCGGATTCGGAAGATCTGAAAAACTGGTTCTACTACGCCGTCAAGTTATCCAATAAAAAAGGAAAATCCGCCGGATTCTCCCGTCCGGCAGCGCTGTTTCCGGCAATTGTGCCGAGAGCGTCCACCAGCTTTACTGCAGTTCTGAGCGAAAAGGAGATCAAGCTCACCTGGTCTGCGGTCAAGGACGATATCTCCGGAAAACCGTTTCCAGAAGGATCCGTCGCGTACAATATTTACCGGGGCACAAACGCAAATTTCGCCCCCGAGCAGCCGCTGAACGGACTCCAGCAATTGAGCGCGACAACTTTCTCGGATACTACTTTCCAGTTCGGACAGCCCTACTACTATTTCGTGCGGGCGCGCGCGACCGGAACGAAAAGGGAACAGGAAAGCGCGGCATCGAATGCGATTCTGATCTGGCCGCAGGACACGTTCCCTCCCGCCGCACCGCAAGAACTGAACGCTGTTTCCGCCAGAGAAGGGATGGTGCTGATCTGGGCTCCGAACGCGGAAGACGACATCGCCGGATATAATGTTTACCGCAGTACCCAACCCGGAACCGGCTACAAGAAGATCAACAACGAACTCATTCGCGAAACGACCTATACCGACGCGGATGTTCAGGCAGGGCAAAAATACTATTATGTTGTTGCAGCCGTGGATAACGCGCCGAATCCAAATGAAAGCGTTTATTCGGGCGAAATCTCAGAGGTAAAACGCCAACAGTGAGCCTGTTTCCGGAAAATCTTGCATTCTGCAAGATGTCCGCCTCCGCCAACGATTTCATAGTCATCGATCATCGAAACGAAATCCTGAGCGGATCCGCCGGTGATCTGGCGCGCCGGATTTGTACGCGACGCTATTCGGCCGGCGCAGATGGCTTGATTCTGATCGAGAAATCGCAGGCCGCCGATTTTCGTGTCCGATTCTACAACCCGGACGGCAACGAATTTAACACCTGCGGAAACGGAGGCCGTTGCGCTGCCCGGTTCGCTTTCCTTCACTCGATTGCTCCTTCCGATATGACGATTGAAACAAACATCGGCGTGATCGATGCTCACATCACCGAAAATGCGGTAAAACTGAAGTTTGTCAGTCCCACGGAAATTCGTCTGAATGTTCCCTTCGAATTTGACGGCCAAACACGCAGCGGACATCTTGTCCGCCTGGGGGAGCCACATTTCATCGTGGCCGAAACAAACATCCGCCGGATCCCTTTTGTTCCGATCGCCCGGCGAATCCGTCATCACGAAATTTTTGGAACCGACGGAAGCAACGTCCACTTCATTGAACCGGTGTCCCGAAACCGGCTCATGATTCGCAGCTTTGAGCGCGGAGTCGAAGATGAGACGCTCGCGTGCGGCAGCGGCTGTATCGCCGCCTCCGTGGCCACCTTCACCAACAAGCAGACAGATCCACCCATCACAATGGAACCACAATCCGGGATCCCGCTGACAGTGCATTTTCAACCGGGAAATGACTTCCAGGACCTCTATCTGGAAGGAGATGCACGGCTGATCTACCGCGGTGAACTAACTCCCGAGTCCAGAGAGTGGTAGATCACATGGTCTTACATCTTTACCGCATTCAGCACGAAGGACAAATCAGATATGCTGTTCTTCTGAACGGGCGCTTTTTTCCTGTGGATCCAAACCGTCTGCAAACACCTGTGGGTGAGGAGAACTCCCTGATCGCAGAGAAATGTGAGATCCTGAACCCAACGTTACCCTCCAAGATCATTGGTGTTGGTTTGAACTATCGCGATCACGCGGAAGAGCGAAAAAAACCGATTCCGAAAGAGCCTCTGCTGTTCCTGAAGCCTCCCAGCGCGCTGCTGAAGCCGGGGGAGCCGATCGTGCTTCCGCAAGCATCCCGGCGGGTTGATCCCGAAGGAGAGCTTGCCATCGTGATCGGCCGGATCGCAAGACAACTGGAATCTCCGGAAGCCGCACGCAACTGCATCCTGGGCTATTCCTGCTTCAACGATGTGACCGCGCGCGATTTGCAGGATCAGGACGTTCAGTTCACCCGCGCAAAGGGTTTTGACACGTTTGCGCCTTACGGACCCTGCATCGCAATCGGTGTGGATCCTTCCGATCTTGCGATTAAAACGCGCGTGAACGGACAGATCAGACAAAACTCCCGCACGTCGCAATTGATCTTTCCGCCCGATACCCTGGTCTGGTACATCTCCCGCATCATGACGCTCTTGCCCGGCGATGTGATCGCAACCGGAACACCATCCGGGATCGCTCCCGTTTCCCATGGTGACTCGATCGAAATTGAAATCGAATCCATCGGGATTCTCACAAACACTGTAACTTCGTTGATTTAGACCGGCTTTTCTGATACGATAGTACGAACTTGCCCATTTTTATGATCCCCGAACTCAGAATCGGCGATAAAGTCGTTTATCCCAATCATGGACTCGCTGTAATCGAAAACATTAACGAACGCAGTTATGGCGGTCAAAATGTCCAGTTTTACAATCTGCGTATCTTTTCCAACAGCTCGCTTGTGATGATTCCAAAGACCGCGATTCTGACGGTCGGGTTGCGCAGGATCATTAACGACAAAGAAGTCAACAAGCTGTACCGCATTCTCCAAAACGGCGAAGTCGATGAATATGACAACTGGATGGGCCGCTACCGTGAAAATCTTGAAAAGATGCAAAGCGGTTCGATCTTCAAGGTTGCCGCAGTCTTGAAAAACCTTTTCTACCTCAGCAATCAGAAAGACCTCTCTTACCGGGAGAAGAAGATGTTCAGCAAAGCGCGTTACCTGATCGTCAGCGAACTGAAGGAAGTGCAGGAGCTGCCCGAGCCCGATATCGAGAAACGGTTGGACCGCGCTCTTTTCAAGTGCATGAAAAAGAAAAAGTAGCAGATTGCCTTCCCTGAAAACTTTCCAAACACTGTGAGCAGCCAGATGCCAAAAATCTCGCACAAAGCGCAACAATTTACCGAATCAGTGATCCGGGAAATGACCCGGCTATGTAATCTGCACAATGGGATCAATCTCTCGCAAGGATTTCCCGATTTTGCAGCTCCCGAAGAAATGAAGGAAGCCGCCTGCAATGCAATTCGGGAAGATATCAATCAATACGCGATTACCTGGGGATCGAAAAACCTGAGAAACGCAATCGCCCAGAAAACAGCGAGATTTAACGGCATTCAAATCGATCCGGAAAAAAACATTACCGTTTGCTGCGGTTCCACCGAAGCAATGATTGCCGCTATCCTGGCAACCATTGACCCCGGAGAAGAAATCATCGTGTTCGAGCCGTTCTATGAAAACTACGGACCGGATGCGATTCTTTCCGGAGCCGTTCCCCGGTTTCTTTCGCTGCATGAACCTGATTGGACCTTCGACTTCGATGAGCTTGCGTCCCTGTTCAACAACAGGACCCGCGCGATCATCCTGAATACGCCGAACAATCCTACGGGAAAAGTCTTTTCACGGGAGGAGCTCAATTTCATCGCCGAACTCTGCCAGAAGTGGGATGTCTTGGCAATCACCGATGAAATTTACGAACACCTGGTGTACGAAGGGCACAAACACATCAGCATTGCGTCGCTGGAAGGAATGGGGGATCGGACGATTACGATCAATGCCGCTTCCAAAACGTTCAGCGTGACGGGATGGCGGGTCGGCTATGCGCTTGCAAGCGAGAAGCTGACTTCCGCAATCCGCAAGGTGCATGATTTCCTGACGGTGGGTGCGCCTCATCCGCTCCAGGAAGCAATCATATTACACGAAGCTGGCGGCGGACTACCTGGAGCGACGCGATTACCTTCTGCCGGCGCTGGAACAGGCAGGATTCCGCTGCTTCAAACCGTACGGCGCGTATTACATCATGTCCGATATTTCGGCTTTCCGCTTTCCTGATGATACGACGTTTGCGCGCACACTTGTGAAAGACATCGGTGTGGCTACCGTACCCGGAAGCAGCTTCTACCACGATCCGCGAAACGGATTTAACAAGATCCGCTTCGCGTTTTGCAAGAAGATGGAAACTCTCCGCCGCGCCGTGGATCTACTGCAAGATCTTCCAGCCAAACTTTAGCTCGCGAGGAGTTGAACCGCAAAGACCGCGGAGACCGCAAAGAAGGAAACTATTTTCTCTTTGCGAACTTTGCGGTCTTTGCGGTTTTTCCTAAAGTCTAGGGGGTGACGAGAAATGGATTGTAGCGGCGTTCGGCCCCGATCATGGTTTCCGCACCATGTCCCGGGAGGATCATCACCGTATCCTCCAGCACCATGAGCCGCTCCTGAATGGATTGAATAATCTGATCGTACGAGCCACCCCAGAGATCGGTCCGGCCGATCGATCCTTCAAACAGGGTGTCTCCGCTGAACACAACTTTCTTTTCTCCCATCATCTGAAAACAAACACTGCCCGGAGTGTGTCCCGGAGTATGGATCACCTGCAGCTCAGCGCCTTCCATTGGAAACGTCTGTTCATGTTGAAGTGAGCCTTCTCCCGCTTTGGGCTGCCGGGTCTGCAACTGCCTGGGTGTCATACCGAACAACTGCGCCTGCATCAGGAGGTTGTCATACAGAGGCTTATCCGCGGAATGGTAATAAACAGGGCAAGGAAATTCCTCCAACACCATTTCGATTCCTCCTACATGATCGAGATGCCCGTGCGTAACCAGGATCGCCTGCAGGTCAAATTTTCTTTGCTGCAAATGGACAAGAAGATCTTCTGATTCGGCGCCTGGATCAATCAAGAAGGCTTTGAGTGAAACCGGATCATGCAGGATGTAGCAATTGCACTGGATCGGCCCCACTACAACGCAATCTACTTTCCATCCCATTCCATATAACTATACCGGATGAAGTATAATTGCGAAACATGAAAACGCCCGCTCCGGTCAAAGCATCCGTCACGTTTGAGGATTTTCAAAAGATCGATATCCGCGTGGGAACGATTGAACGAGTCGAAGATGTTCCAAAATCATCAAAACTCTTGCGATTGATTGTAGATTTCGGAGATCACAAGCGGGCAATTCTCGCAGGTATGAAACAGGAAAGAGAAAATCCGAAAGAGATTGAAGGGAAGCAGGCGCTTTTTGTTGTGAATCTGGAACCGCGAAAGATGATGGGCGAAATCTCAGAAGGAATGCTATTCGATCTTGGCGCAGCAGATGGCATTTTGCCGGCGCTTGCAGTTCCCGAACGACCCGTACCAAACGGCACGCGCGCAGGGTAGCGCGGTTGAGTTTCTTCTCCTTTCGGCAAGAATTTACGAACGGGTTTGTAACGCCGGCGTCTCGCCGGCCAGACAAAGAAAGTGCACTTCAATCACCGGCCGGCGGGACGCCGGCGCTACAAAACTGCGCTGCTTACTTGGCTTCGCGCCAGTTCCTGCCTATGCTCAGGTCCACAGTCAGCGGAACTACGAGTTTACAAACGTTCTCCATCTTTTCTTTCACCATCGCAGCAACAGATTCCTTTTCATTCTCAGGAACTTCGAACACCAGTTCATCATGCACTTGCATGATCATTCTTACATGAAGTTGCAGCCGCTCAATTTCTTTTTGCACTTCAATCATGGCCAGCTTGATGATATCCGCTGCTGTTCCCTGTAACGGCGTATTGGCGGCGGCTCGCTGTGCCGCCAGGAACACATTCCGGTCCTTGCTCCGTATTTCCGGAAGATACCGGCGTCGTCCAAACATTGTCGTGACATAACCATTCGCCTTGACAAATTCCAGCGTGCCGTCCAGATACGCCTTTACTCCCGTATATTTCTGAAAGTAGCGTTCGATGTATTCCTTGGCGGCTTTCTGATCGATTCCCAACAGCTGCGATAGACCAAACGGACTCTGTCCATAGTTGATTCCGTAGTTGATCGCTTTCGCCTGGTTCCGGATTTCTTTGGTCATCAATTCCATGGGAACATCAAAGACTTCTGATGCAGTGCGCGCGTGGATATCCTCATGATTCAGAAAAGACTCAATCAGTTTCACGTCTCCGGAGAGGTGCGCCATCACACGCAGCTCGATCTGGGAGTAGTCCGCGGAGATAAGCCAGTTTCCCTCTTCCGCCACGAAGGCATCGCGGATCAAACGCCCCCATGCAGTGCGGATCGGGATGTTCTGCAGGTTAGGATCCACACTGCTCAACCGTCCTGTTGCCGCTACCGTCTGCTGGTAGTTCGTGTGGACCCGCCCTGTCTTGGGATCGATCATCAGCGGAAGCGAATCGATGTAGGTGGATTTCAATTTGGTGAACTGGCGATATTCCAGGATTTTTTTCGGCAGCTCATAATCGAGCGACAGCTCTTCCAGCACTTCCTGGCTCGTGCTGAAGTCCTTTGTCTTCCGGGTCCTCTTGATCATCGGCAGTTTCAACTTTTCAAACAGGATCTCTCCGATCTGCTTTGGGGAATTGATGTTGAACTCCCCTCCGGCGAGCTTGGTAATCTCGGAAACGAGACGGTCGATGTTCCGGGTCATTTCCTGACCCAGTCGTTCTAATGTCTTCGTATCGATCCTCACACCGTTCCACTCCACCTCCGCCAGCACCGGGATCAAAGGCAGCTCCATTCCTGTGTAGACGGAATCCAGTCCCTCTTTCTTCAGTCCGTCCTCCAGCATGCCGGAGAGTTCGGATACAAGGTCCACGATCTCGCAGCAGTACATGGAAAAGGACGTTGCCGGAACTTCCGAAACGGGGATCTGCTTTTGTCCGCTTCCCACCAGCGATTTAAAATTCCGCGTTTGATACTGCAAATATTCCTTTGCCAGGTCTTCCAGTCTGTGGTCGTGGCGGGTCGGATTCAGGACATACGACATCACCATCGCATCGCATTGTCCTCCGCGCAGCTCAATTCCAAGCTTCCGCAAAACCAGGATTTGCTGTTTCAGGTTTTGCGCAGCTTTTGCCGGGGTCCGGCTTTCCAATACCGGCTTCAGGTGTTTGAGCACGTAGTCCGTTTCCAACTGTGTTTCCAGCGCCAGCCCGCGATGACCCAGCGGGATATACCATCCGGTGCGAGGCCTTGTGGATAACGCGATTCCTACCAGTGGCGAACGGAAAGTGCCGTCCGTTTCACAATCCAGCGAAACGACGGACGCGGTGGAAATTTCAGAAAGCAGTTTCTCGAGCATCTCATTGCTGTTCACGATGTTGTATGCCGCGTTGCGATCCGCGCCTGTAGTAAGAAATTCGTTCAGGATTGAGTAGAACCCCAGTTCCAGAAACAACTCCCTTGCCATATGCGTATCCGGTCTGGCCGCCTTTAAGTCTTCAATCCTGGTTTCCACCGGCACATCCTTGCGAAGCAGCACGAGCTGTTTGCTCAGGAGAAGCGAATCTTTTCCTTCTTCAATCTTTTGACGCAGCGCTTTTTTCTCAATCTGATCCACACTCGCGAGCAATTTTTCCACCGTTCCGAATTTTTGCACCAGCTCCAGCGCGCCTTTGGGACCGATTCCTTTCACTCCCGGGACATTATCAATACTGTCTCCCATAATGCTGAGAATTTCCACAATCTGGTCCGGCTTCACTCCCCATTTATCCTGAACGGCATTCTCATCATAGACAAGATAGTCCTTCATCGGATCCAGCGTGAAAATCCCGGCGCGATCCTCCACCAGCTGCAGCAAATCTTTGTCCGAAGTCACAATGACCCCGGTCATATTCTTCTCCTTGCATCGCTCCATCATCGTCGCAATGATGTCATCCGCTTCATAGCCCGGCGCTTCCAGGGCCGGCAGCCCCAACGCTTCACAAATCCTGCGGATGTAGGGAATTTGCTGCTGGAGATCGTCCGGCATTTGCGGACGATTGATTTTGTACGCCTCGTAAGAGTCATGACGGAAAGTCCGCTCCTTTGAGTCAAAGGCCACGGCAACATAGTCGGGCTTTTCTTCCTTCAGCAGTTTCCGGATCATGTTCGTAAAACCGTAAATGGCGTTCGTCGGGAGTCCCTTGCTGTTATTCATTTTGGGAAGGGCAAAGAACGCTCTGTAGATGTAACCGTTTCCATCTACAATATAGAAACGCGGCCTTTTCGTCTTGTGAAGTTCGGTCCGGTCCATCGCCCTAACAGGTTATTGGAACCCTCCCAAATCCGCAAGTCCCAACGACAACGCGACGACCCGATGACGCGACGACGCGACGACGCAAAATTACTTGAACCGGACCCCAAAATATGGTATAATTCTCAATACTCTCGACATTCTGTAAGCCCTTTGTTCTCATAGACTTAGGAGAGCATGTTCGGGGTGATACCGGCTTCCCGATAAATTTCAACATTTGTGCAAAACCCTGTGGAAATTCGGGTGCCGGGAAATAGCCAGGAGTACGGACTTTATGAGCGTTTGGAACACTGTTTTGCAGACATTAAAGAAGCAGGTAGGCAACGACGCGTATCGCGATTGGCTCAAACCGACAACTGAGATTTATCAGGATGAGAACCTTCTGAAGGTAAAGGTTCCGAACGACCGATTCCGGTCGCATCTTCAGGAGCAATACTTACCGATGATCCAGGATATCCTCGAGAAGAACTACAAAAAGGGGATGCAGGTCCAATTTGTAACGGTAGCAGCCACCCAATTAACTCTCCCAAATATCGAAGAGAAGCGCGAGGCGCGTGCTACGCCGAATCCCCGCTACTCGTTTGAGGATTTTGTTGTCGGTCCGGCCAACCAGTTTGCCCATGCGGCAGCGCGCGCGGTTGCAGAAAATCTGTCGAAAGCCTATAACCCGCTGTTTATTTACGGCGGAACCGGGCTGGGAAAAACCCACCTGCTCCATGCGATCGGTCTGAGCGCACGCGCGGCAAATCCAACGCTGAAGCTGATTTACATCAGCGCGGAGGAATTTACAAACGATTTCATCCGCGCTGTCCGCCAGGAACGAACGGATGCCTTCCGGGATCGTTATAGAACAGTTGATCTTCTACTCATCGATGACATTCACCAGCTTGCCGGCAAAGCGCAGACGCAGGAAGAATTCTTCCACACATTTAATGCGCTTTATGAAAACCAAAAACAGATCGTACTGGCTTCGGATCTCTTGCCGCGCGAGATCCCTGGACTTCGCGACCGTCTTCATTCACGGTTCCAGGGCGGCCTGATTGCCGACATTCAGCCGTATGATGTGGAAACGAAAGTCGCAATTCTTCAAAAGAAAGCGCAGAAAGAAAATGCTGTGATCCCGGATGATGTGGCCTGGTTTATTGCCAGCCGGGTCAAAAGTAACGTCCGTAATCTGGAAGGTTGCCTGGTCCGGATGCTGGCAATGGCTTCCATTACAGGAAGGGCCATCAATATCGCGCTCGCAAAAGAGGTCTTGAAACCGCTCATCAACACGGAAGACCGCGTGGTTACCCCGGAACTCGTTCTGGAAATAGTGGCCCAGTACTATCAAATGAAAGAAGACGAGCTCAAATCCAAAAACAATTCCAAGCCCATTGTCGGGCCAAGACAGATCGCGATGTATCTCTGCAAACAGTTGACCGACTGCTCTCTGCCGGATATTGGGAAATGCTTTAGAAAACATCATTCCACCGTGATCCATTCCATCAACAAGATCCAGGACTCTTTGAAGCACGATCCAATTTTGCAGAACGAAATCAACACGTTAATTGAAACAATTAAAACAGCTTAATGGTTTTTCCACGGCAGATACTTCCCGCACTGCTGTGGAAATATTTGAAAGGAACCAAAGAATGAACACTCCCAACAGGAACAGCATTGCAAGGGCGAAGAGCCCCTTGTATTTTTCCACATGGGAAAAGCTTTCCAATTCAGGTTCCGGACGCCTTTTCAAAATTTCAACAGGGATGACCACCACCACCATTTACAAATTCATTTGAAAATCAGGTTGAAGGAGGAATTATGCCGAGCTCCGATCTAGAAATTCAGGTAGCCAAGCAACCGTTCTTGAAGGAACTTCAGCTGCTTCAGGGAATCATTGAACGAAAGAATACTATGCCGGTCCTTGCCAATTTACTTCTTACGGCTGATAAAAACGGGATTGAATTAACGGCATCCGATCTGGAAGTAGCTTTGCGTATCCGTGCGGAAGCGGATGTGAAAAAAAATGGAACAGCCACTGTTCCGGCCAAGAAGCTTTTCGAGATCGTGCGGACGCTTCCGGATCTGAGTACGGTATCGATCAAGAAAATGGAGAACAACTGGATCGAGATCCGCTGTGGTTCCGCCCATTTTAAGCTGGTCGGTCTTCCAGTGGAAGAATATCCTTCCTTGCCGGATATCGGAAAAGAAAAGACGATCGGTTTGCCGGCAGCCGTGCTAAAGGAAGCGATCCGGCGGGTTATTTTTTCGATCGCTCAGGAAGATATCCGGTATGCGATGAACGGCGCCCTGTTTCAAATCGAAGAGAACCGGTTATTGCTTGTTGGAACGGATGGTCACCGGCTTGCCTATGCATCCACGGAGCTGGAATCCGGCCGTTCTCCGGAAAAAGTGGAAGTGATTATTTCCAGAAAGGCGCTCGGTGAACTGATGAAACTTCTTCCGGATGCGAAGGAGGAAGTGCAGTTTGGAAAATTTGAAAACTTTCTCTTTTTCCAGGTAGATTCCCATTTGCTTCTATCCCGAAATATCGAGGCACAGTTCCCGAATTACGATAAGTTTATTTCTCTCCGGAACGACAAAACGGCTGTTTTTAATGCTGTAGAACTCAACAAGACTCTACAGAGAGTCGCTGTTCTCGCAAACGAGCGGTCCCGAGCGGTGGAATTCAGCCTTGCCGAACAGGGCGCCACGCTATCTTCGGCAAACCCGGAAATGGGCGAGGCTTCGGATTCTATGGAAATTCAGTATGAAGGAACTCCCCTGAAAATTGGGTTTAATTCGCAGTATCTGTCGGAATTTCTGACAGCCATTAGTGCAGAAGAAGTGATTTTTGAGCTGAATACGGAAAGCACGGCGGCGTTATTGAAACCAAAAGGAACGGACCAATACGATTACCGGTACATTCTGATGCCCATGCGATTTTAAGTATTTCACCACGGAGGACACGGAGAGCACGGAGACGAAAAAATAAAAAGCTCTCTGTGCCCTCCGTGCTCTCCGTGGTGAATTTATGGAGCTTTTGAAGTTTTCGGTGCAGCGGTTCCGGAATCTTACGGATGTTGAAATGACGCCTGCAACCGGAATGAATGTGATTCATGGAGAAAACGCGCAGGGAAAGACAAATCTGCTGGAAGCAATTTATGTATTGTCCATGCTGAGGTCCTTTCGGACCAGGCAAATGCCCGAAATGGTGCAGTTCGGTGAGCAAGGCTTTTTGATTCAGGGCAGCATTCAGAGAGGACAGAGCCGGCATTCGCTTGCTGTGGCGCTGGAGAAAGGGGAAAAGGCGGCAGTGCTGGACCATAAGAAAGCGGACGCACTCCAGTACCTGGGTGTGTTCCCTGTTTTCTTGTTCAGTTATCCGCTGCTCGAAGTTGTTCGCGGCGGTCCGGAAGAGCGTCGTCGGTTTTTGGACCGGGCGATTGCAGTGAGCAAACCGGGATATCTGCAAATCTTGATGCAGTATCACCGGGCGATGAAGCAGAAGAATGCTCTGTTGATCCAGTACCAGAGGGATCAGATCGGTAAAAAAGAAGGGATCGATGAAATCCAGTCTTTTAACCAGCAATTGCTGGAACACGGGCAGGCCATTGTTCGGGAACGGGCAACGTACCTGGGCGCGTTGCAGGAATTATTGGGAAGGAAACAGAAATTGTTTTTTGACGAAAGTTTCAAGCTGGGAATTGAGCTGAAAAGCGCATTCTTTTCCTCTCCGCAAGAACTGCGAAAGAGCCTGGAAAAGAATATGGATCGTGAAATTGCGCGCGGCGCCTGCCTGATCGGCATCCACAGGGATGAAGTGCAGATGACCTTGAACGGAATCGAGCTTCGAAAGTACGGTTCTTCCGGGCAGCACCGCGCTTATTTGCTGCTTTTGCTCCTGGCTCAGATCCAGTTGTACGAAGACTGGCGCGGCGACCGGCCTGTTTTGCTGTTGGATGACCTGGATTCAGAGCTGGATTCCAGAAGAATTCAGGCTTTTCTGGGAGAGATCCGGGAGCGCTACCAGACATTTATCAGCTCTTCCCGGCGGGAGCTGTTTGCCGGTCATGGAACGGTCTGCCTGTTTCAAATCGAGTCGGGAAAATTGCTGGAGATGTAGGTTCTTACCTGCTTCGTGAGGTTGGATTGAGGTTGGATTATGGATCAAGGTAACGGATTGACGAACGGTAACGATTACACCGCGGATAGTATTCAAGTCCTTGGTGGACTCGAAGCCGTCCGAAAGCGACCCGCCATGTATATCGGCACCACCGGATCGAGTGGGTTACATCATCTGGTCTATGAGGTGGCAGACAATAGCATTGATGAGGCGCAGGCGGGGTACTGCAACGAAATCGAGATTATCATTCACATCGACAACAGCGTAACGGTAACAGATAACGGCCGCGGTATTCCTGTGGATTGGCACAAGGAAGAAGGGAAATCCGCAGCCGAAGTGGTCATGACCACGCTTCACGCCGGAGGTAAATTTGATTCCGGCGCGTACAAAGTGTCCGGCGGTCTGCATGGAGTTGGTGTATCTGTAGTCAATGCGCTTTCAGAATGGCTCGAGCTGGAGATCTGGCGCGACGAGAAAGTCTATACGCAGTCGTATCGGCGCGGCGATCCTACTACAAAATTAGAAGAAGTAGGTACCACGCAAAGACGCGGCACGCGCGTGACGTTCAAACCGGACCCCGAGGTTTTTGAAAGCACGGAGTTCAGTCACGACCTTCTCGCGCAGCGGCTCCGCGAGCTTGCTTTCCTGACTGCAGGTGTCACGATCCGCTTGATTGATGAGCGGCAGGACAAGACACAGACCTTTTCTTCCGAAGGCGGGGTCCTTGCGTTTGTCAAGTATCTGAACCAGAACAAGCAAGTACTTCACCCCGAGCCAATCCTGATTTATGGAGAGCGGAACAGCGTGATCACCGATCTTGCGCTGCAGTACAACGACACGTACAGCGAAAACGTACTGAGCTTCGCCAATTCCATCAACACCAAGGAAGGCGGAACCCATCTTTCCGGTTTTCGTTCCGCGCTCACGCGCACCATCAATGCGTACGCGACAAAGTACAACCTGCTCAAAGACTTCAAAGAAGGGATCACCGGAGAAGATGTACGGGAAGGATGCGTGGCGGTGCTTGCCGTCCTGATTCCGAATTCGATGCAGCTCCAGTTTGAAGGACAGACCAAGTCGAAACTGGGCAACAGCGAAGTGAAGGGACTGGTGGAGTCGCTTGTAAACGATAAACTGGGGTCGTTCTTTGAAGAGAATCCGGCGGTTGCCGAAAAGATCGTGCTTAAATCGCTTGACGCAGCCCGCGCGCGCGAGGCAGCCAGGAAAGCGAAAGAGCTCACGCGCAGAAAGGGCGCGCTGGAAATGGATTCGCTTCCGGGCAAGCTTGCCGATTGCCAGGAACGCGATCCTGCCTTGTGCGAGCTCTACCTGGTGGAAGGAGAGTCCGCCGGCGGTTCGGCAAAACAGGGACGCGACCGCAAGTTTCAGGCGATCCTTCCCCTCAAAGGCAAGATCCTGAACGTGGAGAAGGCGCGCTTCGACAAGATGCTCTCGAATGCAGAAATCCGCACCATGATTACTGCTCTGGGAACCGGAATCGGAAAAGAAGACTTCGATGTTTCCAAGCTGCGCTATCACCGCATTATTGTCATGACCGATGCCGATGTGGACGGCTCTCACATCCGGACCCTGATTCTCACTTTCTTTTTCCGGCAGATGCCTGAGCTGATCGAACGCGGACATCTCTACATTGCTCAGCCCCCGCTTTATAAGATCAAGAAAGGAAAGAAAGAGATATATATCAAAGATGACCGCGAGCTGGAACAGCATCTGTTGAAGAACGTTGCGGAGGAATATCTCGTCACACTGGAAGGAGCTGCACTCGCTCCAAAGGAATACAGGGGAGATCAGTTACTCGGCGCATTGATCCGGATGAGCGAGGCGGAGTCCCTTTTGCGGAAACTCGAAAAGCGCGGCTACCCCTCTGCGCTGCTCGAAGACCTTCTTCAGGGCGTCCATATGGACAAGAAATTTTTCCTGGAAAAGAGGAATCTGGAAGAGCTCCGGGATAATATACTGAAGACACACAAGGATGCCGGGATCCGCGTCGACCAGGACCCCGAACACGGATTGTTTGAGCTGGCGATCAAGATTAAGAATCATCCGCAGTTTAAGATCAACTGGCAGTTCTCCGCTTCCGCCGAATGGCTACGGCTTCAGGAGGCCTTCCGCATCATCCAGGACTTTGTTGTTTCTAAAATATTAGTTAGAGAAAATGGCAATGTAGAGCAGGTAGAAAACTGGAAGATGCTGTTCAAGACTCTGCAGCACAGCAGCAAGAAGGGTCTGACAATCACCCGCTACAAAGGTCTTGGAGAAATGGACCCCGAGCAACTCTGGGATACCACGATGAACCCCGTAGTGCGCACGCTCCTCCAGGTTAAGATTGAAGACGCATACGAAGCGGACCTGATCTTTTCCACGTTGATGGGAGAAGAAGTGGAACCCCGCAAAGCCTTCATTATCGAGCATGCCCTTGAAGTAAAGAACCTGGACGTATGAGCCGCAAATAATTTGGGGCGGCGGGCCTCCCTGCCCGCCATAAAAAGGACAGAAGCATGGATATTGCCAAGGAACAAATACCGGTAAACATAGAAGACGAGATCAAGCGATCGTATCTTGATTACGCGATGAGCGTCATCATGGGACGCGCGGTTCCGGACGTCCGGGATGGGCTTAAGCCGGTGCACCGTCGCATTTTGTATGCGATGCTGCGCGAAGGTCTCACTCCGGACAGGAAGTTTTCCAAGTGCGCGGGCGTGGTCGGTGAAGTGCTGAAGAAATACCATCCGCACGGTGACGCAGCCGTGTAC
>CAZDDB010000027.1:0-2376 GCA_964504105.1 uncultured Acidobacteriota bacterium | reverse complement strand
TCAACATGCGCTATCCCCTGATCGCGAAGCAGGGAAACTTTGGTTCCATCGATGGCGATCCGCCGGCGCATTACCGCTATACGGAATGCCGCCTGGCCCGCATCGCCATGGAGATGATGCAGGACATCGATAAAGAGACGGTCAATTTTCAGCCGAATTTTGATGAAACAACCGAAGAACCTGTCGTGCTGCCTTCCCGCCTTCCGAGCTTCCTGCTCAACGGTTCTTCCGGAATCGCAGTGGGAATGGCTACCAACGTTCCGCCGCACAACCTCGGCGAAGTTTGCGATGCGATCATCCATCTGATTCAGAATCCTGCCGTTGATATCGACACGTTGATGCAATACTTGCCCGGGCCGGACTTTCCGACCGGTGGCTCGATCTATTCGAAAGAAGATATCGCGATTGCTTACAAAACCGGACGGGGTTCCATCCAGATGCGCGCCAAAGCCTCCATCGAAAAAATGGAAAAGGGAACCAAAGAAGCGATCATCGTTCATGAAATTCCATACCAGGTCAATAAGGCAAGATTGATCGAAGAGATTGCCGATATGGTCCGGAACAAGCGGATCGAAGGAATCACCGACATGCGCGATGAATCCGATCGCGACGGGATGCGGATCGTGATCGAGCTGCGCCGCGGTGAAAATGCCGAAGTCGTCCTCAACAATTTGTACAAACACAGCCGCCTTCATGACAGCTTTGGCGTGATTTTCCTGGCGATTATGGACGGCAAACCGCAGGTGCTGAATATCCGTGAAATCCTGGAACACTTTGTTTCCCACCGCCGTGAAGTCGTCCATCGCCGCACCGAGTTTGATCTGAGAAAAGCCGAAGCGCGCGCCCACATCCTGGAAGGCCTGCTCATCGCGCTCGATCATCTGGATGAAGTCATCTCACTCATTCGCAAATCGGCGAATCCAAAAGAAGCCCGTGAAAGATTGATCACCACGTTTCAACTTACCGAGGTCCAGGCGCAGGCGATCCTGGACATGCAGCTCCAGCGTCTGACTTCGATGGAGCGCGAGAAGATCGTTCAGGAGCACAAGGAACTGCTCTTATTCATCGCTGAGCTGAAAGAAATTCTGGCAAAGCCGTTGCTGATCGACAAAATCATCACGGAAGAGCTGCAGGAGCTCAAAGAAGAATACGGAGACGAACGTCGGACAGAAATCCTGGAACAGGAGCCGCGCAAAATATCACTCGCGGACCTGGTTCGCGAAGAAAAGGTCGCAATCACCTGCACCCACTCGGGCTATATCAAGCGGACCACGCTGTCTTCATTTAACCGGCAGCGTCGCGGCGGCAAAGGCAAGATCGGGATGAGGACAAAAGAAGAGGATTTCCTCGATCTGATGGAAGTTTCTTCCACGCATGATGACATTCTGATCTTCACTCAAATGGGACGCGTCTACTGTCTCAAAGCCTACGAATTGCCCGATCTGCCTCCATCAACGAAAGGGAGATCGATGGCGCAACTCGATCTGCAGATGGATCAAGAGGAAAAAATAGCCCGGCTGCGTGCCGTAAGCGCGTTTGACGAAGACAAATTTGTTACGATCCTTTCGCGAAAAGGAATCATTAAGAAAATCCGCTTGTCCGAGCTTGCAAACATCCGCCGGAACGGTTTGCGGATTATGAACGTTCGCGAAGGGGACGAGCTTCTGACTGCGCACGTAACGGACGGCAAACGGAACATCTTCATCGGAACCGCCTACGGCAGGGCCATCTGTTTTCCGGAAGATCAGTTCCGCGAAATGGGACGCACGGCCACCGGCGTGCGCGCCATACGTCTGAAAGAGAATGACTACGTGGTTGGAATGGAGATTGTTGGAGAAGATGCCCTCATTTTGACCATCACCGAAAACGGTTTCGGACGTCGCACACCGCTCGAGGAATATCGTATTCAGGGACGCAGCGGAAGTGGCCTGATCAACATGAAGATCAAGCCCCGCAATGGTTTGATTGTAGATGTTGAAAGTGTAAAGCCAACCGATGAAATTATGATGTTGACGCAGTCCGGCATGATGATTCGTTACTCGGCGGACGATGTCCGCATCGCCAGCCGTCAATCGATCGGTGTACGCCTCATGGATGTGGAAGAAGGGGACAAAATCGTGGCTGCCGCCAAACTCCCGTCGACGGAGCTGTAGCGCTTTCTCGCAAGGACGCGAAGCTCGCCAAGACCGCAAAGATGGAAGAAATTCTGCCATCTTCTATCCTCAATCTTCCATCCTCGTCTCTATGGTGGTAAAATTATTCAGAATCAGAGTTTTATAATGAGTCTACGCCTGTGGTTTCTTTGCTTGCTTCTTCTCCCTCTGTTTGTCTTTGCGGAAGGGACACGCGCAGTTGCCGTCCTGTTTGATGTCAGCA
>CAZDDB010000026.1:4053-20888 GCA_964504105.1 uncultured Acidobacteriota bacterium | reverse complement strand
GGGCTTAAGGAGCTTCAAATTGAGGACCTGTATATGGACCGCATGGATAAACTAGCGGTCCTGGAGGAAATTGCTGCGCGGCACCGGCTTTCTGTTGAGGAAATAGCTTTCATTGGCGATGATCTGCCGGATCTTCCTGTGCTGGAACGTGTCGGACTATCCATCGCACCGGCAAATGCCCACCATCATGTGAAAACGCGTGTGGATCTTGTCCTGGAAAGACATGGTGGCGATGGCGCTGTGCGTGAATGTATCGATTTGCTGCTGACCGCACAAGGAAAAGAGCAACTGATCCTGCGCCAGTTCACATCGATGGATCGGATTCACGACAAAGGCACAAAGGCACAAAGGATCACCAGGAAAAAATAGATTCCTTCTTCGCGAATTCTTCGATCCTTCGAGTCTTTGCGGTTACCCCGATTTCTTCTGGCTGTTTTCGCTGAGCCACTTCTTTAGCGCAGATTTGCTTTGCGCGGAAAGGCGCAGTTCCAAACCTATTTCAGAAGAAGGGCCTCCTTCATCGCGGACCCAGCGAACGCTGGCGGGACATTCCATCGGCTCCCCGGAAATGGGAACAAAAAGCCGCACCAGCATATTTTCGTCGTCGAGATTCCACTGTTTCTTAATCAGACAGAGGCCGGTGCCGCTGATGTTGGTGGTTTGCGTGGAGACCCATTTCCCATCGCCGGTTTGATAAGCTGCGGGTACTGCCAATTGGATACGGGATTCGCGTCTGGTTTCCCTGTGTCTACCTTCCACAAGTAAGGTATAGACATGAACATCTTCCGTGATTTTTAGTGGGAATGTTTTTACTCGCAGATTCGGAAGAACGACTTTGATCCGGTAATCGCCTGGACGAAGCTTGTAGGTGACTCCTTTGTCATCGCGAACCGGCCGGAAGTTCATATCCAGATCCTCAATCTTCACTTCTGCAAACAGGATTGCTTCGTCGCGCGAATCAACCGGACGAATGATAATATCCTGCGGCGGTCCGGTGAGCGCGTACTTGTGTAGATTTCCTTGATTTGGAAGAACTTTGACCTTGATCGGTTGACTGATTTCCTGACCGGAAGTCAGGAAAGTGATGAGTGTTCCTTCGAAAGCACCCGTGGGAAGTGTTTCAAATTGTGTTAACTGACCAACATGCTGATCAATTCCGAGCAAAGGGATATTCAGGCGAGCGCCCTGCACGCGATAGGGATCAAAGTCCAGGAGTATCGTGAGCGATCCAACACCTTCCCACTTCATGGTTTTCATTCTATGTCCTCAAATTGCGTGAGTCAAACTTTCATCGTGCGCACGTCAGGGCCCTTCCGCCGTCGATGCTGCAGGTAACACCCGTGATCCAGGAGGCCCGTTCCGAAACCAGGAACAGAACAAGTTCTGCAATCTCTTCCACATTCCCCACCCGTCCCAGCGGATGAGTCGTCGCGGAATGTTCCAGAAATGCCTGATAACGCTCTTCGTTCATACCCCCGGAACGATGCAGCTCCGTCACAACTACGCCGGGATTGATTGCATTGACGCGCACGCCTTTTGAAGCGAGTTCCAGGGCGACGCAGCGTGTAAGCTGATCCAATGCCGCCTTGCTTACACAGTATGCGAGTACTCCTGGAAACGAACGAAGTCCGGCTACGCTGGAGATGTTCAGGATGTTCCCTTTCCGCGAAATCAAAGAAGGGAGTGCCAGTTGCGTCAGTTGAAATACGGCGCTCACGTTGATATTCATCATTGTTTCAAGGTCCGAAAGAGTAGTTGTCTCAATCGTTCCGGTTCCAATGATGCCTGCGGCATGAACGAGAATGTCAATGCCTCCCAGCTCCGCAATGATACGATGAATGCAGTGAGCTCTTTCCGATTCGCTGGTCAGGTCTGTCGGGAACGGGTGCAAAGTCCCGGAAGGGGAAATAGCAGCAAAAGCACGCAAGGCTTCCTCATTTCTCCCCACACCGGCAACCGTAGCACCCTCCCGCAAAAATCGGGTCGCAATCGCCTTACCGATGCCGCTGCTGGCTCCCGTAACGACAGCTATCCTACCTTGGAGTTCCATATCCTAAATCCTACCACCAACACCTTGAACAAAAAAATGGTGATCCCAGACGGACCACAATTTACTAACGTATTCTTACTAAGCCACTAGAACTCGATCCGAAACCCAATCTGCGCAAGCCTCTGGTCGCCTTGCTTGGGATCGCCGGCAAATGCGGTATTTGTACCAAACGTGGCGGAATCCAGATCGCCTCTGAATTTGTCCGGATTCTCAGCGTTAAACAAGTTGAAGACCTCGAAGACGCCTTCAATACGCGCAGCATCTTTGATGTGGAAGATCTTACTCAAATCTGTGTACAATCGAATGAACTGGTTGCGGCAAATGGGGTTGCTTTGCTTTTGATTTCTTTCCATTTAACATAGTCCTATGGATACCGCGACGCTGATCAATCAAATTCAGAATCTTCTAAAACAAACTGCGGAAATTCGTAAGGAGCGACAGGCGATTGGAAGCCCGAAGGTGAAAGCCTGGAAAACGGAAGTGGAGCAAGTGTTGCGAATGGGAGGGAAGAACACTTCGAAACTTCTTCAAAATTGTCAAAACCTGAAGTTTGGCGCAAGCGCGATGGGCAGCGAAATGGTTGCCTCTTCCGAAATCAAATTCCAGGCGTATCAGGCCGAACTGGATGTTGCCGAGAAGCTTCTGAAAAATGCTGCACAGACCATTCGGATTTTTGGTGTGAGCGAAGAGCAAAAACTTCCTGACTGGTTTAAGCAGGAGGTAAAGGCATCGGGACTGATCAGGATCGGCGGGAAGGAAGTGGATATCCGGACTGTAACAATGAATGAGTTCCTGACGGCGATGCTCTCGCTTGTAGATGGTGAGAAGAGCCTGGATGAGACTTTGAAGCAAGAAATGGGGACGCATATCCGGTCGCTGCAAACCCATCCGCTGCTTCAGCCGTTCCTGAACCAGACACTCGACAAAGCATTTGCCAAACTCGGATAGGAATAAACCACGGAGGCACAGAGACACAGAGGTTAGAGTACGAGTCTTCGGATGCCACATCTCATCACAGGAACGTAAAAGTTTAGAATCAACCCTACTCTAAGTTTGGAAAGGCGAAGATAAGTAAGTAATTGTGCCTCGTGAACCGGGGCAATGCTCTCGACGCACTTGAGCTCAACAACTACCTTGCTGGCAACTACAAGATCCATTCGGTATTTTGAACTAATGTGCCTTCCTTTGTAAGTGAGCGGCAGAGGCTTCTGTCGCTCATAGGTGATCCCTTTGAGTTCAAGCTCACAGCAAAGACAATCTTCGTAAGTTGCTTCAAGAAGACCCGGGCCAAGGTGCCGGTGTACCTCGATGGCCGCTCCAATGATCTCGTCCGTTAGTTCCTTCTCGTAAATCATTTTTCCTCCGTGCCTCGGTGCCTCCGTGGTTAGTACTGGTCGATGGAGCGATACTGGATTGCTTCGGCCATGTGGTGAGGTCGGATCTCCGGCGCATTCTCCAGATCAGCGATGGTACGCGACACTTTGAGCACACGATGGTAGCCTCTGGCGCTGAGATGAAATTTACGGATCGCTTTTTCCATCAGTTCCAGACATGCATTTTCCAGTCTGCAATACTGCTTGATCATTCGCGCCGGAAGATGGGCGTTGCTGAAGACGTGATATTTTCTGTACCGGTCGATCTGAGTCCGGCGAGCTGCTGTCACACGAGAGCGGATTGCGGGCGAGGGTTCTGATTCAAAGTTTTCATTCAACAATTCCTGAGATCGCAAAGGCGGCACATCAATCTGGATATCAAAACGATCCAGAAGCGGACCGGAGATCTTGCTCAGATAACGTTGGAGCTGTTGTGGCGCGCATTTGCACGGATGTTCCGGATCTCCATAATATCCACACGGACACGGGTTCATGGCGGCAACGAGCATAAACCGGCAAGGATATTCGACCGAGCCGGACGCGCGGGCGATTCGGATACTCCCGTTTTCGAGAGGTTGCCGGAGCACTTCCAGAATGCTCTTTCCAAATTCAGGAAGTTCATCCAGAAAGAGAACTCCGTTGTGAGCCAATGAGATTTCTCCCGGCTTTGGATTGCCTCCTCCTCCGGCGAGTCCTGCATAACTGATTGTGTGATGCGGCCCGCGAAATGGTCTTGCACACAGCAGCCCTGCTTCTCCCAGAATTCCCGCAACCGAGTGAATCTTTGTGCTTTCAATCGCTTCCTCAAATGTAATCGGCGGAAGGATCGTTGGCAGTCGCTGGGCCAGTAGAGTTTTGCCGGATCCGGGCGGTCCGATCATCAAGACATTGTGACCGCCTGCCGCAGCAACTTCGAGTGCGCGTTTTGCGTGATACTGTCCTTTTACTTCAGAAAAATCAACCGTAGACGGCTGTTGCTGCTGGAATGAATCATAGGCTACAGGAGTGACCGGCTCAATGCCGTTCCCTGATTTCAGAAACTCCACCGCGTCCGGGAGTGTCGCGACCGGATAAACTGCCAGACCATCCAGCATGGCTGCCTCTGCTGCATTTTCCCGCGGGATCAACAAGCGCTTGATTCCCAGCTTTCGCGCAAGAATCGCCATAGCAAGGATCCCAGTCACCGGACGAAGAGTCCCTTCCAACGATAGTTCGCCGAGAATCAAGCTAGAGCCAAAACAGTCTACCGGCATTTGACCGGAAGCTGCCAGAATCCCCAGGGCAATCGGAAGATCAAAATACGGACCCTCTTTTCGTAGATTTCCAGGTCCGAGATTCACCGTGATTGTGCGGTTCGGGATAAAATAACCGCAACTTCCCATGGCGACGCGAACCCGCTGCTGACTCTCCTTTACAGCAATGTCAGGCAAGCCAACCGTAAACCATTTTGCTTCCACTCCGGCGTGCCGTAACGCCACCTCTACGTCCACCCGGTGCGCATCCACACCATCAATGCAGCCACTGACTAATTTCGCGAGCATCACACACCTCCTTGATTTTTCACCACGGAGAACACGGAGATCACGGAGATAGCAGAGCTAAAGGACAAGACGCTTTAGCCCCACTCTGAGTACTCTTACATTGAAGTTGATCAGCAATCCTACTTTGCAACCGGATAACTTCAGATACGAAAGTAACTGTGCCTCGTGAATCGGAAGAAGGGACTCAACTGCTTTTATTTCCACGATGACCTTCTTGTTCACAAGAAGATCAATGCGATATCCACAGTCCAATTTGACATTCTGGTAGACTACTGGGATCGCGCGCTGTTCCTCAATTCGCAAGCCACGTTTGCCTAATTCGAAGGCTAAGCAAGCTTCGTACGTTGATTCCAGTAATCCGGGCCCCAGTGCGCGATGGACTTCTATCGCAGCACCAATGATTTGTTCGGTGATTTCTTCATGAATCATTTTTCATTCCTCCGTGTTTTCCGTGTCCTCCGTGGTAAATACCAAACAAAAAAAAAGGCGGGTGGTGCTACCCGAAAATGGGTAGCACACCCGCCTGAATGATTACGAACTGATTATCCGCTACTTTGTGTAGATGGTCAAACGATCTCCCGGATTGATATCCGATTCTCTCAGATTGTTCCAGCGCATGATGCTGTTCACATCGGTGCGATAGTTACTCGCGATGTGACCCAGAGTATCTCCCTTCTTGACCTGATACACAATCTTTTTATCCTGACCGGTCCAAGTCGACGCGGTCTGAGTAGGCCGGACGACTAACTTTTCGCCAATCCGCAACGTATGTCCGCTTGAAATGCCGTTCCATGCGCACAATTGTTGTACCGAACAGCCGAAACGTTTTGCAACTAAATAGAGCGTATCTCCTCTCCGGATGGAGTAGTACCGCTTGTCACCCCCGCCGGAACTGTAACTGACTCTGGAGTAGGAAACGGAGGGTGTGGATCGTCCGATCGGAATGATCAGCTTTTGTCCTGCCGTCACCGTGGCATCCGGTGTAAATGAGTTGACCGAGGTGATTGAATTGACAGAAGTACGATAAAGCGAGGCGATCGAAGTGACTGTTTCTCCCGGTTTCACTTCATGTTTGCGCCATGTGATTCTCTTGTCCTCCGGAATGCTTCCAATTTCGGTAAGAAAAGTCTCTCCGGTGGATTTCGGGACCCTCAGCAAATAAGAAGCATCGCGGGACGGCGTTGTCAGCCGGTTAAGTTCCGGATTGAGCAGTTTGATTTCCTCCAGTCCGGCCCCTGCGCATTCCGCCACCAATCGCAGATCTACCGTATAATTGATCGTGATTGCGTCAAACTCAATCGAAGAGTCCGGGATCTCTTCGAAACCATATTTCTTGGGATCCTTGGCCATGATCATTCCCGCCAGGATTGCCGGCACATAGTTCTTTGTCTCCTGGCGAATGTAGCGTGTATTTGCGAGCTCCCAGAAATTGTTGGCTCCGCTTCGCTGAAGTCCATAAACGATCTTGTTTTCACCTGCGTTGTAACCGGCAAGCGCCAAATACCAATCGCCGAACATCCCATGAAGATCTTTCAAATAACGGGCAGCGGCGCGAGTGGACTTCTCGAAATCGGAGCGTTCATCTACCCACCAGTCCATTCGCAAGTCGTAGCGTTTTGCAGTCCCGGAAATAAACTGCCAGAATCCTTTTGCCCGCGCATGAGAATATGCATTTGATTTAAATGAGCTCTCGATGAGCGCGGTGTAAACAAGATCTTCCGGTAAGCCTTCTTCCCGAAATATCTTTTTCATCAAATCCACATATCGGCCGGAACGGACGAGACCTCCGACAAATTCTTTCCTGCGGGAATTCTGAAAAATGCGTATGAAGGAGAGAACGGTATCGTTCACTTCCACAGGAATGTCGTAAGTGGCGGTCTTGAGTTCCTGCTCTACCTCTTGTTTGGTTTGTTGATCGGCGGGCGGAAAAGTATTGATGTTTTTCAGGTCGTCAATCATGGCTGGTTCCAGCGGATGTTCCGTAAACCCGTCACCCTCTTTGAGAGCAGCCATTTCGTGCCCGAAGATTTTTTCCTCAAGCTCATCGATAACCGCCTCGATTCCCGGATTGGGCTCGTGGGCGGCCTGGTATGTCATCAGGATGTCCAGTGAGGCATCAAATTGCTCTTTTGCTTTTTCCAGGTGACCGAGGTTTAATTCCCGTTCCCCAAGAAAGTACTTCTGTCGGGCGCCGGCGATGGCCTGTTCAGCTTCGCCAACACGTATTGCCGCAGCGTTTTCATTTGGCGGATGGACCGGCTTTTCCACTCCGGCTGTTTTCCTGGCGGAACCGCATCCCCAAAGAAATCCGATGGCAAACAAGCTCATCAAGATGAGATTCAGTCTTTTCATCGATACCTCTGTTTTTTTTACGCAGCCGGCATGAGGGCCAGGAACTTCCGGCAGGCGCAAGAAGTTTAAATTTTCCGATGAATCATACAACGGTCTCAAATCAATTTCAAGCCCCCGGAGAGTTTTTGGGTCGATTTGAACGGCTACCATAGGCCTTGACCAATGGCCAGTACCGCACCTCATGAATCTCTTATTATCTCGCCGGATCTTGCCTGATCTCGCCTAATCGCAAGCGTCAATCTACTTTTTTGAAGACATTTTGGCCACCGGCGAGATCCTGTGCAGCGGGTGTGATAATGGTTTTTCCATGAACTCCGATGATCTGTTTCTTCAGGAGGGCTTGCCGGACGTCATCTTCACACACGACATCGAGAGGTCCGATGAGCTGCTTGTTGCCTGGTGGGTTGATTGGAATCGGAATCGCTGGATTTGAGATTACGGAAGTCCGGATCGGGTAAATTTTGTGGTCTCCAAGCGGAACAGAGGACCCCTGTGACTGCGGAAGAGCGGCAACAGGTTGTTTGGGCGGTGGTGGCGGAGTTGGCGTTTGATTCAGCCCTTTCCGGTCGAGGAACCCGGCAATTTTTTCTTCGAGCGACTCGGTTGGATCTACCGACTGTTTCGGTTTCTGTTCGAAATTGATTTGTGTCGCTTCCCGGATCTCGATGGCGACGCGTTTGATGTTCATCAGGTGCACCGGTGAAATATTGTCCGAAGTAATATTCCCACCGACTGCGCCGCAGCCAAGAGTCATGGCAGGATCTAATCCTGTCGTTAATCCGACCGAACCGTGCGTGGCAGGCGAATTTACGATCAGGCGAAACACCGGAATGCGAATTCCTGCCTCGACGATGAGCTGCTGGTTGTTGGAATGCAACGACATCGTGTGGCCCATTCCGCCAAAGCGAACCAGCCGGATGCACAGCTCAATCCCCGCATTAAAATCGGGCACTTCGTAATAGGCAAGGATGGGGGAAAGTTTTTCAATGGAAAGAGGATATTCTTTTCCTACACCTTTTAATGGCGCGATCAGTACTGAGGTCTCAGGAGGCACCGTGATTCCTGCCACAGCGGCTATAAAGGAGGCAGTCTTTCCAACGATTTTTGGGTTTGCTCCGAAGCTCGAAGTTACAGCAATTTTTCCAACTGTGTCGATTTCCTGGTCATTCAGAAAATAAGCTTTCTGTTTTCGGAGTTCATCCAGCACCTGGTCTCGAATTACGCTTTCGCAAACGATCGACTGTTCTGAAGAGCAAAGGACTCCGTTATCAAACGTTTTTCCCGTGATGATGTCGCGCACTGCCTTTGGGACACTTGCGCTTCGTTCAATGAACGCGGGAACATTTCCCGGGCCTACTCCAAACGCCGGCTTGCCGGAACTGTAAGCCAGTCGCACGATTCCCATTCCTCCGGTAGCGAGGATTACACTCACGTTGCGGTCGTGCATCAGTTCCTGTGTTCCTTCGGCGCTGACATCGGTCAGGCACGAAATGGTCCCTTCCGGGGCGCCTGCAGCAACGGCAGCGCGAGACATTACATCGGCGGCATGACAGATACATTTTCTTGCGGAAGGATGAGGGCTCAGAACAATGCTATTTCTGGCTTTTATGGAGATCAGAATCTTATAAATGGCTGTAGACGTCGGGTTGGTGGAAGGAAGAATGGCAGCGACGACTCCGACCGGCTCGGCGATCAAGATCAGTTTGCGTTCTTTGTCTTCTCCGATAACGCCGGCTGTTTTTAGGGGACGAATAAAGCGGTAGACATCGCGGCTCGAAAAGCGGTTCTTGATGATTTTGTCTGAAACTTTGCCGTAGGTCGTCTCTTCGACCGCCATTCTGGCAAGCGTTTCCGCTTCGCTATCTGCTGCATTGGCGGCCGCATCGACAACGGCATCGATCTGACTTTGTGAGAAGCCGGCCAGGATGTTGGCGGCTTCTCTGGCCTTTTGAGCCAGTTGGCGCGCTTGCTGGCGGGAGAGCAAGTCTTTGTCCGAGATCATGGTGAGAGTGTTTCCCGGGATTGGACCAATACGGCGCTATTCTTTCTTGCCGGTCTTGTTTGGTTCTTTGAGCTGAGGAAGGATCCGTTCCACTTCGGTGTGCGGTCTTGGAATTACGTGAACGGAGATCAATTCTCCAACTCGTCTCGCTGCGGCTGCCCCTGCATCCGTAGCTGCTTTCACTGCGCCGACATCTCCGCGCACAAAAATCGTCACGTAACCCGAACCGATGTACTCCCGGCCGGTCAGGACTACATTGGCTGTTTTGACCATTGCATCCGCTGCTTCGATGGCGCCTACGAGTCCTTTCGTTTCCACCATTCCAAGAGCATCCATGCAGAGACCTCCACAAACGGGAGTTAAGTTAGCACACGCATCTGTTCAAGTCAACGAGATTTCACGAGTGCGGTGCACGACAAATTTGTTAGGAGAAGGCATGTTTGCGGTTTGTAACGCCAGCGTCCCGCTGGCAGAGCTCGAGCTGGAGTTTCTGTTTTGGCCGGCGAGACGCCAGCGTTACAAACCGTTTTTCAGTCACTCCAACAAATTTGTCGTGCACCCTCACGAGTGCCACTGCATATTATGCACCCTACTTTTCATGGTTTTCCACAACGATTTGACAGGTGAGTACGATTTCTATAGGATTTTAGCGTTCGTTTCATAGAGTTCAGGAGGATATTGATAACTGTGATGCGTGTTTATCGAAATATTTTTGTGTCCATTTTGTTGTTTGCGTTGGGAACCTTGGCTTGCAACCGCCAGAAACCCACAATTATTCCCAGACTTCAGATCAACAAAAAGTCCGCCGAAATGGGTACTCCGGTGGAAATCACGTATTCTTTCTCCACCAAGAAGGACTATGTTGCTCTGAACAAGAACTGGACTGTGTTTGTACATTTTCTCGATCCGAAACGCGTGCGTCGCTTTCAGGATGATCATGAGCCGCCCAAGCCAACCGCAGAATGGCGTGCCGGTGGAAATTACAATTACACCCGCACCGTTTTCGTTCCGAGAAATATTCCTGCCGGCGAATACCGTGTGGTTACGGGGATCTATTTCCCCGGAAAGGGGGAACGGCTCGTTCTGGAAGCAAATGAGTTTGAGCATCGCAGCTATGATATGGGCACTCTTCTGATTGAAATCCCGCCGCAGGAACCTGTTCTCCAATATACGCAAGGATGGTATGACCCGGAGTCAGATCCAAACGACGTCGGAACCCAGTGGCGCTGGACGAAGAAAGATGCTGTACTGAAAGTCAGGAATCCGAACTCTGATGCCCTTCTTTATCTGAAAGCGGACGGCGTTCCCGAGCGGTTTCCGGAGCCACAGAAGCTGACTGTTTCAATCGGGGACTATGTCGTGGATGTACTTTCCGTCAGTACAAATCAACAGATGATTAAGAAATATTCCGTTCCAAAGGACAAATTGGGCGACGCCAGGATGCTTGAAGTGAAGCTGTCTCTTGATAAAAGCTTCGTGCCGGCGAGCGATCATACTTCCAAAGACACGAGGGAACTGGGTGTTCGCGTGTTTCAGTTGTATCTGGGAAAGTCTGCGGATTAGAAATCCCGCTTACTTCTTCACGATTTCCAGTTTGATTTCCAGCGTGAGGCGCTTTGGATTTGTCTTTCCTTCCACGGTTACGTTCATTGCGTTGGAGAAACGTTTGTGAATCGCGCCGCCGCTCAAATGGAAATCGATCGAAAGGTTCTTGATCGCATCGATTTCCTTGGGGTCGAGCCGGATCTTTAGTTTCTTGATGATCCGTTTTTCCTTATCCTTTGTAGTTTCCAGCAACGCGCTCAATGGATCAATCGTGTGTCCCTTCTTTTCTTTTGTGACTGAATAAGATTTTCCGGTATAGAGATCCCTCAGCGAGTCCAGTTTCAACCCGATATCAGAAGTTTTTACTGCAATTTTCTTTATTTCCGGTTTGTGAACCGGTCGCGCTAACTCTGCAAACTCAACCCTTTCCTTTGCCATTTCAGCAGCAGTGGGGGTCGCCAAAACGGGGGCCGGCGCGGGCGCCGTGATCCGCTCTGCCTGCGCTTGTTTCGGTTGCAGGGCGGCAACAACAGGCGGCGAAACGGGTGCGGGTTGAACCGCTGCAGGCGGCGGAGCCGGCGTGGATAATCGTACCGGCACAGGAGGAGGTGTCGCCATCTTTGGCACCGGTCTCGTTGCAATTTCAGGGATACGCAATTTATCCTCTCCAAGAGCTCTCTTCCGCAACGCGATGAGTGTGGCCTTGGAAATCCCCTTTAAGGTTTCAAAAACTCCCGTTCCCTGTACGGCTGAGGCTTCAAAATAAGGTACACCCCGCGTATTCAAGACGCGGTTCATCTCTTCCAGGGTAGCGATGTTTTTCAAATCACGTTTGTTATACTGAAGCACCAGCGGGACTTCTTCCTGGATCAACCCCAACTCCTGGAGATTGGATCTGAGGTTGTTCAGACTCTCGATGTTTGCGTCCATCATCGGGATCTGAGAATCGGCAACAAACACCACGCCATCGACGCCGCGCAATACCAGTTTGCGTGTGCTGTTGTAAAAGACCTGTCCCGGCACTGTATAAAGTTGGAACCGCGTCTTGAACCCTGCGATATTCCCAACATCCAGCGGAAGCAAATCAAAGAACAGGGTGCGGTCCGTTTCCGTTTCCAGACTCACCATCTCTCCGCGAGATTTCGGAGAAGTCTTTTGATAGACGTGTTGCAGGTTTGTAGTCTTGCCGCAAAGACCGGGGCCATAGTACACAATTTTTGCCGCCATTTGCATGGTGGCGTAATTGAAAAAGACCATCTCTCTTTCTTGCCTCTATACCACCGGACGATTCAGTCCTTCCTGGAACCTCAAAACAGTGTGGTATTTGCCACTGCTTGAATCACAATAGCAATATGCATCATGATATCAGAACCCCCTGGAAAATCAAAGGTAGTGCTGATCTTCGGCGGCGCGGAGGAGACGATGAGTGATCTTACGGAGAAGGTGGTTGCGACAAACAGGAAGGCGTTTGCCGAGTACAACGTTGTTGAAAGATACGAGGCCGGGATTGCATTGACCGGTTCGGAAGTGAAGTCCATCCGGGATGGCCGGGTGAATCTCAAGGATTCGTATGCGCTCGTCAAGAATGGAGAGGCGTTTTTGTTCAATTGTCACATCTCGCCTTATTCATTTGCGCACGAGTTGAACCACGAACCTACACGTTCACGAAAATTACTGCTTCACAAAAGGGAGATCGAACGGTTGATGGGAAAGATCAAAGAGAAGGGATTGACCATTGTGCCGCTCAAAGTTTATTTCAAGGGGAAGCACATTAAGGTGGAAGTCGCTCTTGCAAAAGGAAAAAAGATCTGGGGAAAGCGGGAAGAGAAACGAAAGAAAGCCATAGACAAGGAAGTGCGCAGCGCACTAAAATATCGCAAACGCTGATGAAGTCTTCAAAACTGATCCTGGGTATTCCCATCTTTGTTTTCCTGGCACTTTCGGTGACTCTGGATGTCGGATCCTTGTTCCGTCTCTATCCGGATCTTGATCTGACCCCCTTTCTGGCTGCAAGAAGTTTGGCAGGCGACGGTGACCTGGCCTACACGCAAGCTGATTCAGACCGTTTCTTTCGTGAAGCGCTGCAGCGGCCTTCGCATTTTCTGTTGAAGCAAAAGAAGATCCTCGTTTCTTCCGGAGATTTGCGCAGCTATGCTGTGTTTTACGCTCCGGACCTGTTTGTCTTTGGGCTTGCGCCGTTTGTCAAACTTTTTTCGTTTCACGGGATACTCTTGTTCAATGCCTTTTGTATTGCATCGATTTATCTCACAGGATTCCTGTACTACCGGAAGCAACCGGATGAAGATACGCTTCCTGCATTGAACTCTGTCATTTATTTCACGCTACTGGCTCTTCCGGTATTGTATCTGCTTCCTTCGCATCATTTGTTTTTGCTTGCAGCGGTGACGGCAGCCGTTTCCTTCGGACTCCGGGGACGGGTCATGTGGAGCGCAGTCTTTCTGTCAGTTGCGGCATCTTCCCAACCCTGGTCGATTCTGGTTGCGGTTTTGTTGCTCAGTTTCTGGAGTCAGCCGGGCGCAGCGATTCCACGATTCTTGATGGCGTTGGGGATATCGCTGTTTCTTGTGTGGGGAACGGAGCGGCTGATGTATCCGCCTTCTGCGGTAGGGGAGACGAGAGCGGTGCTGGAGGCGGTTGATCGTCCTGTAGCAGAATTATGGGAGGAACTTCCGCGTGTAGACACTTATTTCGTGGCCACCCCTTCCTTGCAGCGGCTCATAGATTTTGCTGCCGGCAGAAACACAGGCCTGTTTCTTTACAGCTTTCCCGCCTGTGCCTTGCTGCTGACGTCCGTGTGGTTCTGGCAAGACCGTCTGGTCAAGCGAACCTTGTTGTTTGTTGTGTCTTTTCTAGTGGTGATCTCCTTTACGGATCCATCCTGCTGGAACATCGCGGCTTTCTCCAATGATCTCTGTCTGATCCCCGGTGCTCTGGCCTTCTTTCTGTTCCCGATCATCAGACCTACAACGTTTTTCGCTGTATGGACTGCAGTTTCCTGTTTTGTTACTGGTCCGTTGCTGGTGAATCCTCTTGGTGCGATTGTGAACCGAATGTACTACCTGCAGGTGTTTCCGTATCGTTATTTTCCTGTGGAGCTTACTCTTTTGGGAAAGACGGGAATCACAGCCAATCCCGCATATCAAATGAATTTCGAGACCGGCCGGGTTTTCTTCTTGAACGACAATTTCTATTCGGAAGGAGATTTTTTCTGGGTTCATGGCGAATCGACGTTGGAGTTGCTCTTGCGACCAAACAAGCCTTCCGGCCGGCTGCTCCTTCGAAATGGATCTCTGGAAAATCATGTTACTGTTACGTTAGGAGGGCGGCGGGAGGAATTTTGGCTGGATCCAAACCGGATAGCTGAAATCGATATGGAGAAATACAGATCACAAATGGTCTCTTTTCAGGGCTCTCTTTATCTTCATGGTAAAATAGAATCGACGAACGGGTACGTTCCAAAACTGCTCAGCCGGGACAATCCGGATTACCGGTACGTTGGCTGTCAGGTTCGTTTGGAAAAGCAATAATCATAAGTCAGAAGGCGGGCCGGTGGGCTTGCTTCTGCGAATCCAACACCAAGAAAGGAGATTTCGATGTTGATTAGAAAAGGAGTGGCCGTTGCGCTTGCCCTGGGTATCCTTGGCATCTGTGGAGTGGTCTTTTCAAGTGACCTGACAGCGCCGGACAGCGAGGTAGCGGTCCTGGTTACGAATTTCGGGAAGATTGTAATCGAGTTCTATCCCAATGCAGCGCCCAATCACGTGCGTAATTTCAAGAAATTGACGCGTAGCGGATTTTATGATGGAAGCAAATTCCATCGCGTCATCTCGGGATTCATGATTCAAGGTGGCGATCCGAATAGCAAAGACAATGATAAGTCCAACGACGGCACTGGAGATGCCGGATCTAAAATTGCTGCTGAGTTTAATGCCATTCCGCATACGCGGGGAATCGTATCGATGGCTCGTTCCGCAGCGCCTGATAGCGCGTCCTGCCAGTTTTTTATCATGCATGGAACCGCCACACAACTCGATGGCAAATATAGTGTGTTCGGCCGCGTGATCGAAGGGATGAGCGTGGTGGACGCGATCGCCAAGGTGAAAGTGGACCCCAAAGACAACCCGATTTCACCTGTGGTTATCAAGAAGGTAACCATTGAAAAAAGAACAGCTCAACCGGCGCCGGGACAGTAATTCTTCCCATGCGGGGGGATCCGCCGAGGGCGGATCGCCCCCGGTTTCTCTTGAGCCTCCACCCCTCGATGCGGTACGAAAACAGCTGCAATCGTTTGGCTACCTGAATAACCGCATCGGCAAGTTTTATCTCTCCAGTATCAGCCGAACAGCCTCGTATTTTTTGGCGCGGTTCCTGCTGAGTATCCGTGTGGGAGTCCTGACCGGAACGGTGGCCGGTTTCCTGATGACCGCCGGAACACTCCTCCTAAACCGGGACCTCCTTGCCAAACCTTTCGATGTGCTGCTCCTGTTTCTTTATTTTGAGCTCTTCTTTGTCGTTTTGTTTTCGTTTCTGGAACTGGTTTTGATCTACGGGGTTTCCGCAATCCTCCGGTATGCCGGAGGCCGGACGCTGATCCTGGCAGGACAGGCCGCTTCATTTGCAGTGGGTCTGGCATTTTTCGGGTACTTCTTCTATTGGGGACGCACACAGGGGGAGTCACTCCGTCTTCTGTCAGGCATTTCACTTGTTACTATATTCATCATACTAACTTTGTCGTGCATTTTTGTCGCCCGTTGCACGTGGCTGGGTTTTCTGGTCGCTTTCCGGGAATCCGATCTGGGGCGCACCCTTCCGGATTGGAAGCGCAACAGCATCGAGGTGATGCTGGCGTTGAGCGCTGTGTTGATCCTGTTGCCGTTTGTCCTGGGCCGGGGTGAGAATCGAACGCGCAGCGAAGTGCCGCTTGCGGTGTTGACAACTCCCGACCGGTGGATCATTGTGGGAATCGATGGCGTTTCACTGCAAGTAGTGGAGCGGTTGATGCCGTCAGTTCCGTTTCTGCGGGAAGTATCCCGGAATTCCTTTCGCGCCACTCTCCGGATCAGCCATCCGGTGATCCCACCGGTTGCGTGGACCACGATTGCCACCGGTGTGTCCCCTGCCCAGCATGGTATTTTGATGCCGGAAGTCCGCCGCTGGGGTGGTGTCACCTCCTGGATGCAGATCACTCCGTTTGAGCTTGCGCTGCACTCGATTTCGGTGCATGCCGGTTTCGGGCAGCGTCAACCTGTGTCCGGATATCTTCGGAAAGCGAAGACATTTTGGGAAATTCTTTCCGACAGCGGAATCAAAACCGGTGTGTTGAATTGGTGGGGAAGCTGGCCGGCCGAGCCGATCCGCGGCTGGAATATTTCGGAACGCTATTACTACAAGTTGATGGCAGACGAACCCCCTCAAAATGAGACGTTTCCTCCGGATCTTTTTCAACGATATTCAGCAATGAATCAAAAAAGGAAAATTGACGGTCCCGAACTCGATCGTTTCTATGCTTCGATCTTTCACGATCAATTGCGGCGCGATCCCGTTCGCGTCGCGGCGCTGTATTTGCCCGGGTTGGATATCCTGAACTACGAATTCTTCCAAACGAGGCGCCTCGATCCGTTTACCTACACCGAAAAATACAGGATCCATCTGCAATGGCTGGATCAGAGGCTTCGAACGATGCTTGAAGAAAACCCTGACTTCAACCTGATGCTGATTCTCTATCAGGGAAGGGAGCTTACAAACGACAGCAGCGGCGTCTTTCTTTACGGTCCCGGCTTTCCGGGCGCGCAGGGCTCCACTCTCGTCTCCGAAACCGATATGGTGCCGCTGATCCTGTACACATGCGGGCTTCCTGTTGCGCCGTTGCCGCCGGTAATAGACCCGGCCCGCCTCGCAAGTCTTGCTGTTCTGCATCGGCCGGAATGGCCCGAACCGGCAGCTTTCGGCAA
>CAZDDB010000026.1:0-4043 GCA_964504105.1 uncultured Acidobacteriota bacterium | reverse complement strand
CATGGCCGGCGCGCCCGTTCGTCTGGTGCCTGCGTTTCCGCGCCGCGTAAGTCTTGCGGAACCCGCAAATGCAGGGGAATTCAACGACCTCCTCATCGAACAAATGAAATCGCTCGGCTACCTGCAATAATATGTAACCATTCGGTTACATATCCAGGGGCGAACCGCAAAGATCCTTCCTGCACTCCCAATGAGAAAAAATATTGTTTTCAGCGGGCAAATGTGTTACTCTTTCTTTAAAGCTACTACCATTCAGGTAGAAAAAAAAATTCATATCTCTCTTACCGGTTCCTTTCCAAGAGGATAAAATTGCGAAGGTAGCGGGTAACTGGAGGAGGAAAAGGCAATCTTGAACAGAAAACTGATCAGGCCAAACTTGACTGAAATCAAAGAGCAATTTAACTCCAAGGTGAATCGAAAAAAACCTACTCCTCCCGAGCAAACCAATGCGGAGAATTACTACTTCATCCGCCAGATGAACAGCAAGACGCCCATGGTGATCCTGTTTAAGGATGGAGAAGCAATTCACGGGATCATCGAGTGGTACGATAAGAATTGTATCAAGGTTCATAGGAACGATGCTCCGAATTTACTGATTTACAAGGACAGCATCAAATACATATATAAAGATCCGGCTTTTGATACGGATTCCGAACCTGAGGAAAGATAGTTATTGCGTGCTCAGCCCAGGATCGGGATCACGATGGGTGATCCCGGTGGAATCGGCCCTGAGATTCTGCTAAAAGCGCTGGCCCCCGAATCCGGAGCCGGCGAAATTCTGCTATTTGGTTCGGTTCGTGTTCTTGATTATCATGCACGAACATTGCGCATTTCGGTTCCGACGAATCACATCCGGCCGGTAGATATCGACAATATTCCTGTTCCGTATACGGGCGCCAGACCGGAGGAGTCCGGCAGAGCAACGATTGACTATCTGGAAGAGGCGTTTCGCTTTTTACAAAGTGGCCGGATCGATGCGCTCGTGACGGGGCCGATTCAGAAGGAAAGCTGGCATCAAGCGGGTTTTCATTATCCCGGCCAAACTGAATTTTGCGCGAAGCAGGCGGATGTTGACGACTACTGCATGCTCATGGTTGGCGCTCATTTCCGGATTGCCCTCCTTTCCACGCATCTTTCGCTGCCGGACGCGTTGCAGCAGGTGCGGAGCAACACAATTGCGGCGAAGATCCGGCTCATCGACACGGAATTTCGCAAGCTCGGTTTTGAGCGTCCGAGAATTGCGTGCGCTGCATTGAATCCGCACGCGGGAGAGAGGGGCGCTTTTGGGTCCGAAGAACAGACGGAAATCGAGCCGGCAATGCAAAAATTGAGGGAATCCGGGATCATGGTGGACGGTCCCATTGCGCCGGAAGTTGTTTTCCGTGTTGCTGCTTCGCAGGACCGCTGGGATGTCATTCTTGCCCTGTATCATGATCAGGCAATGATCCCGCTGAAGCTTCTCGATTTTGAAAATAGCGCAAATGTTACGATCGGTTTGCCGTTTATCCGCACGTCACCCGATCATGGAACGGCGTTTGATATTGCGGGAAAAGGAATTGCAAATCCGGGGAGTATGATTTACGCGATCGATCTTGCAGTGGACTGGACCAGAAAACGATGGGAAGCCGGATCCTAGCCCTTGATGTCGGCAAACGAAGGATCGGGGTGGCGGTCAGTGATCCACTCTGCATCATTGCCAGACCGCATTCCACGATGGATCGAAATAAACAATCGTTCGCTAAAATCGCATTCATTGCAAGGGAACTGGACGTGGCATCTATTCTTGTTGGTCTGCCATTGCATCTGGATGGCAGGGAAGGAGAACAGGCAAAAGATGTCCGCGAATTTGCTTCCAAATTAATCGGCGAAGTGACCCCCGTTCCGGTATGCTTCTGGGATGAACGGCTCACGACCGTAGAGGCCGAAGAAAGACTGGCGGACCGCCGCGGCGACTGGCGAAAAAAGAAGAGCCGGATCGATGCGTTTGCCGCGGCATCTCTGCTGGAAAGTTATTTGATGGAACGATGAGTCGAAGAACCCGGCGGATTCTGCTGATCAGCGCAGGCTCTCTTCTCGCAATCCTTGCCGCCGGCGCCGCAGCCATCCGCTCGCTGATCATCACACCCTATAAAAGCTATCTTGCTCAAAAAACGGCGGTAACGATTCCTGCCGGTAGTTCGCTCAATGCGATTGCGAAGACGCTCCACCGGAAAGGAATTATCCGGTATCCTTTGCTTCTAACATCTATTTTCCATTTTCACAAAACGGAAGGACAAAGCAAAGCGGGGGATTATGTCTTTGACCGGGCGCTGTCCCCGCTTGAGGTCTACGAGAAATTGATGAAGGGAGAGGTTTTCTACAATGTAATCACTGTCCCGGAAGGTTCTAATGTATTCGATATAGCGGCGATTACGGAATCGAAGGGAATCGGCAAGGAGCGGGAATTTGAGCAATCACTTCAGTCAAAAGAAGTGATTGCAGTGCTGCATGCAATCGCTCCCGAGCTTCAGGCTCCGGAAGGGTTTCTATTTCCAGACACTTATTTTCTCGGCAAGACAGACGGACCGGCAAAGCTTGCCCTGGTCATGCTCCGCGAGTTTCGCAAGCACTACGGAGCAGCCGAGCAGGAACGTTCCACGGCGCTTGGTTTGTCGACGATTCAAAGTATCACACTGGCCAGTCTGATTGAAAAGGAAACAGGACAACCTTCGGAGCGTCCGTTGATTTCAGGCGTGTTCCACAACCGCTTGAAGCGATCCATGTTGCTTCAATGTGATCCCACGGTGATTTACGCAATGCTGCTGGCAGGAGAATATGGTGGACGGATCCTCCGGAGCGATCTGCAACGCGACTCTCCCTACAACACATACACGCATGCCGGCCTTCCCCCGGGGCCGATCTGCAACCCGGGCGCAGCTTCCATCCAGGCAGCTCTCTATCCGCAGGAAACAGACAAACTGTATTTCGTTTCGAAGAACGATGGAACGCATTATTTTGCCGCGACACTGGAAGAGCATAACCGCGCCGTGCAACGCTATCAGCGAAACTAATCTCAAAAATCAAATATCAAAAATCAAATAAACATAAAAAAAGCCGCAAAAAATCTTCTAAACTTGATGGTCCACTAAAGTTGATTGTGAACCGATTGCAAGCGGCATGCCCTGTGCGAGGCGCGGATGTGGTCTGGTTCAGCGAGTTGTTCGGCGGCATCACATCATTAAATTTTCCATATACTCCTTCTAAACCAAAATGCAAGATAATGCGTGGCTACCGCTCCTCCAACCTAGTTGCAAACCGAACACCAAAGCCATCTGGATCTGCAATTGTGAAATCACGTAGGCCGTAATACCGATTGGCAATTGGAACAATTACCTTCGCAGCAATTTTATTCGCCAGCTGCCAATAGTGGTCAACGTTGGAAACCATCACTCTTACGTTGGCTAAAGGAAACGCTGGGGGAAGCAGTACGCCTACATGATCAATTTCACGGAAGGCAGAGACCTCGGCGAGAAATAGACGGTGATCTTCCCAACTGAGCTCCACAAAGTCGCCCCCATCACGAAGAAGCTCAAACCCCAAGGCGCGATAGAAATGCGTGGAACGCTTTATGTCCCTGACGACAATCTCTGTCACAAGCTGTTCAGTGGGATCGATGTATCTACTCATGGATGCTCTCCTGATGCCGCCGAACGCTGGAGTTCAACGGCGGCGAACTGCGCCGAACGAGGGCGTGCCGCTTGCTTCGCTTTCCCCAGCACAAACCATGATAACTCAGAAGACTCTCCCTTGCACAAATGCATCTCAAGCCGTTTGCAAGCGGCAAGACTGAGCGAGCCGCGGTTGTGGTCGGGTTCAGCGACTTGTTGGGCGCTTCATAGATTTGTTGGCGGACACGTTTATCACTGCAGCAAGTGTAAGCGCGATTGCTACAGCTATCACTCCTGTAAGAGCCGCTACTGTCCTCAGTGTCAGAATGAGCAAGCCGATGAGTGGTTGGCAAAGCAACAGCAACTGCTGCTGAAGGTTCCACACTTTTTGGTGAC
>CAZDDB010000025.1:0-21479 GCA_964504105.1 uncultured Acidobacteriota bacterium | reverse complement strand
CCGGTATTCGATGACCAGATCCTTGCGGATGAGTGAACGTACAATGTTCATGTTTATCGACGTATCTTAGCATGTCTGGGGCGCGATCTCGCGCGTCCACTTAGCTGGTTCGAATCCGGTAGAAATCATGGATTCCCGAATCCATTTCTGCAGGAGCGCCGAAAAACATCTGGCGTCCGCTCTTCAAAATCAGTAGTTTGTCCGCGATTTCGCAGGACCGTTCCAGATCGTGTGTCGCTATCAACATGGTTACAGTCCCCTTCTGTTCCAGGATCTTTTTTTCCAGCCATCGGCTGCCCTGCTGGTCCAGCCCGGTAAACGGTTCATCCAGGAGAAGCAATTCGGGCGAAGAAAGCAGCGTCCTGGCCAGCGCAAGTCGTTGTTTCATACCGCGGGAAAAGGTCTCCACGAGCTGACTTGAAGAGTCCAGTAACCGGTATTCCTCCAGGATAGCATCTATATTCGGTTCAATTTTGTAAAGCTGAGAATAGAACTGCAGGTTTTCTCTTGCTGAGAGTTTCGAATAGAGAAAAGTCTCGTGTCCCAGATAACCCAACTTTCGTTTGCGCACAGGATCCTTCCTGGACCGGACGCCGAGAACTTCCGTGTTTCCTGCATGAGGCAGCAGGCCGGCCAGGCACTTCAGCAAGGTACTTTTTCCGGAACCGTTGGGACCCAGAAGAGCAACCGCTTCCCCTTTTCGAACTTCAAATTGAATGTTTTTTAAGATGGAAATCAAGCCGATCTTGAATTGCAAGGCTTCGACGCGGAGCGAAATTTCAGGAACGGACTTTCCGGTTTCGTTCGGCTTCATGACGGCCCGCAGATTCTCCGGGCTGATCCAGTTTCTTCATCACGTCAATGGCTTCCCGGGTCATGGTTTCTTTCAACTGTTCATAATCCGGTTCCGCCATCTTTTTCATCTTGTAGTCATATTCGAGATCATTTAATGCGCTGAAGATTTCTTCTTTGCGCAACCTCAAGTTCTCTTGCGCGGTCATACCGGTGACCAGGGTTCTTTTCCGGAAAGCGCGTTCAAAGAAAGGGGAAAAAATGTAAAACGCGAAGAAGCCAACAACAACATAGAAGGCAACCCAGATCATTTCCTGTTTTCCATCTCTTTCCTGAATTGTTCGCGATAACGATCGTTTTCTGAAACTTCTGAGGCTTCGGAAGTTTTCGAGGGCGGCGGATCGCCCGTGCTCTGTTGCTGCCGTTTGAGAAACGTAAACAGAACCGTGCCTCCCAGAAGAAAGGCGAGAAAGGGAAGCGCCCATGCCGTCAGACTGAATCCCCTTTTGGGGGGAGCGGAGAGGACCGTCTCACCGTATTGCGACACAAAACTTTGGAGGATTTGAGCCTCGTTCATTCCGGAATCGATCTTTTGCCGGATTTCGATTTTGATTTTGTCCGCGGTGCTGCACCCGCACTGCGTCACAACCAGGTGCGGACAGGTTCCACAGAAGCACGATAGCTTTTCGGCAATCTGATCCACGGTGGGTTTGGAATCCGCGTGAGCGGAATTCACGACAAAGACACAAAGCGCACAAAGAAGGAGATACGAGAAATCCTTCTTCATGCTTGAGCCTGTTCTGCTTCAGAGGCTTCCGTGACTGTGCTGTCCGCGAGTTTGGGTTTGAAGTCGGGAAGCAGAACAATGAGTCCGCCCAGAGCCATGATCAATCCGCCCCGCCAGAGCAGACTGATGAGCGGATTGATATAGACCTTAAAGTTTGCTCCTCCTTTTTCATCCCAGCCTGTAAGAATCAGATACAGGTCCTCTTTGAGGAATGAGCGCAGCGCAACTTCAGTCGTCGGCTGGTCTGCGCTCTTGTAGAAATGCCTTTCGGGATAGAGGAACCCGAGCGATTTTTCGCCTTTGAAAATTTCGAGGGAAGCTCGCACGACTTCCTTATGGGGGTCTCTGAATTCTTGCAGATCGCGGTATGCGATCGTGTAGTCGCCTGCGGAAAAGGACTCTTTCAGTTGCACCATCGCATCTTTTTCAATCCGGAAAAAGGAGCTTGCCGCAATGCCGATAAACAGGACTGCCACACCTGCATGAATAATGAATCCACCGTACCGGCGCTTATTGCGTTCCACAAGATGGTACAGGGCGGCCGGCGCCTTTTCATTTACGATGGCCATCCGCGCCTGCGTTCCTCTGGTAAATTCAAAGTACACGGTGCCCAGAACAAAGAAGGATGAGAAAAAGAAGAGCAACGCCACAGGATGCCGGACACCCAGTAGCAGCAGAAGGATGACACCGATTGCTCCGAGAATGGCAGGGTTCAGGAAATTCCGTCTCAGGTTCTTCAATCCTGCCCGGCGCCACGCGATCAGCGGACAGATCCCCGTCAACAGGAGTAATCCAATCGCAAACGGGATCGTCACCTTGTTGAAAAACGGAGCGCTTACTGTGACTTTGCTGCCGGTGACCCATTCCGAAAGAATCGGAAAAGTCGTGCCGCAGAGGATTGCAAGACAGATCACCAGAAAGAACACATTATTAAACAAGAAACTGCTTTCCCGGCTGACAAACGATTCGAGTCTCGCTTCCGGCGCAAGCTCTTTCTTCCGCAAAACCAGCAAAAACACACTCAACCCGATCTGGATCGCCATGAAAACCACAAAGTAAGTCCCGATGGGAGATTGCGCGAAGGAATGTACTGAGGAAACTACGCCGCTGCGGGTTAAGAAAGTGCCGAAAATAGAAAGTGAAAAAGCGATCAGCACAAGGACCATGTTCCAGGTCTTCAGCATTCCTTTCTTCTCCTGAACCATTACGGAATGTAGGAACGCGGTCGCCGCAAGCCAGGGCATGAAGGAAGCATTTTCAACCGGGTCCCAGGCCCAGTATCCGCCCCATCCCAGTTCTATATAGGCCCAGTAGGAGCCTTGCAGGATTCCGAGAGTCAGAAAAAGCCACGCAAAGAGCGTCCATCTGCGAATCGTCCTGATCCATGCCGCGTCCAGTCGGCCGGTCATCAATGCCGCCATGCCAAACGCAAAAGGCACAGACAGGCCGACATATCCCGTATAGAGCGAAGGCGGATGAGAAACCATCCAGTAATTCTGCAACAGCGGATTCAGACTTTGTCCCTCCAGCGGAACAGGAAATAGTTTCCGGAACGGATTTGCAGCAAACAACAGGACCGTGAGGAAGAAAAGGGACGTTCCCATCATTGTCGCATTCACGTAGGGCATCAACTGCCTGTTCTTATTCTGGTTCTGCAGCAGGGCGACGATCGTATAAATGACCAGTATCAGCAGCCAGAACAGCAACGATCCTGCCTGTCCACCCCAGAATGCTGCAAGCCGGTATGCCAGAGGCAGTGTTGTGCTGGTATAGTGAGCAACATATTCGATCTGAAAGTTGTTTGTCGCCAGACCATGCAGCAAGATTCCTGACGCAAGCACAACCAGAAAGAAAACGCCTACAACCGCGCGCTCAGAACTTTCCACAACATCGGCGCGCCGCATCCTGGCGCCGGTGACCGAGGCAAGGATGGAATAGAGACAAAGGGCGAACGCGCCAATCAAACAGGAATAACCAACATCAGCCAACATAAAAAATCAAATATCAAAAATCAAATATCAAAAAAACATAAGTAAAGACGCAAAAAACCGCATACGGTGAATGCAAGACTCTGAACGCTCTTTATTGTTTCGCCTGGGGTTCGTATTTTGTGGGGCATTTTGCCAGCAAGGTTGTGGCATGAAACTTCTGCGCATCCGGGTTGTAATCGCCTTCTACCACGACATCGGAACCGTCTTTGAACGTGTCCGGCACGACACCATGGTAGGAAACATGCACCAGGTTGGTCTTTGTCGCGCCGCAAATAACAAAGTCATATTCCTGCATCTGAGTTTTCCGGATGGATCCTTCGACGACTTTCCCATTGACTTTGATTGTCTCCCCACTCAAGGATTCTGCTTTCGGTAGAAACTCATCCACATGGTAGTAGTAGACCATGTTGTCGCTCAGGCCTGTATAGATGAGGAATCCGAGCGCACTTACAACAACCACAATACTGGAAACCAACGCTGTTTTTCCGTTCATGCTGCCCTCAAGCATTATTGTAACATGTTTGTTCGTACCTGGCTCGTGTCTTCCGCTTTTGTCTGCGTTTCAATCTCATGCGCTTCGGGCAGTTCAAGTCTGATAAAAATGCCCAGAAAGCGTTCTCCTGCGCCATCGATTGCCGCAATGTCTCCGGATGCGGAATGGATCTTGATGTCGTACAGATAACTGGCCCCCGTCCCGTCGCGATCGTATGGAAACGGGCCGGGCATTGAGATCTCCGCCTCATGAAACATCGAACCGGATAGCGGAACCAAAGTGGTTGTGCCATTTACCGTGATCGTGAGTTCATTTTCAGGCGCCATCGATCTGGCACGGACTTTCATCCTGGTTACCCGCTGAAATGTCCGCATCATCAGTTCCGTGGTCCGTTCCCCTTTGACCCAGAATCCGCTGATTTGCTCAAAGTCTTCCCGGTAATATGTGTTGTCGTCTAGAAAATAGACGAGGTAATTTGCCGGTCTGTCAAACGAAACACGTCTTGCGCGAAGACTGTTATTGATCGGAAGATCGGCAAGCAAGGTCTTTTCCGCGGGAAGACTCCGGAACAAGGACCTCTTCTGGTGAAAGGCCACATCAAACGAGGAGAAAACCGGCGTGAACAAAAATGCTGCAGGGAACAGCAGCGACAATGCAAAGGCCGGCGCCAGGATGCGGCGTGAAGGTTGTTGCGAAATCGCAAACAGCAATACCGGAAACGCATTCAGCAAATACCGGTTCCCAATTGTTCCGGAGCCGCCGAAATAGTTCCAGGGAAGACCAACCATGTAAGTCAGGATCCCGATCCATCCCGCAACATAGACAGGAATGGAAAGACTCCCTTTTTTTGAAAAGAGGAAATAGAGCAGTCCGAAAAGCATAGGAAAAAAATAAATTGCAAGACCCGAAAATCTTCCAAAAAAGAAATAGATCCAGTTATGCAGAAACGCCTTGAGGTAAAATGGCGGCACCCGCATTGAGCCAATTGATTCTTTCTGTTTGAATGGGGCAAATTCCGAGATACCCGGCTTTTCAAAAGGAAAATGATCGTAAAAAACCGCGCGGTCTCCTCCCTGATAATTCCATTCTCCCGTGAAGTACATGTTGATTCCGAACAGAGCTGCCGCCGTGAGGATGAAGACAGACAGAGCAAAAAGTGCCGGCAAGATTTTCCTGCGGGTAAGCATCCAGATCCCAAGCGGGACAACAAGCAGTGCGTTTGGGGGTTTTGAATAGGCAGCCAGGCCAAAGAGGAACGCAGCAATCAGGTAGTTGAAGGGAGACTGGAAGATCCTGATTTTTGATTGAAGCCGCTCTGCTCCCACAAAGAAGAAAAATGCGTAGCAGACCAGGCTCATACTGAAATACTCCGGCGTCATCCAGAAGAGATACAGCAGGGATGCGTTGGCCAGAAAGTAAAAGAATGAGAACAGGACAGCTGCGCGGGGCTGCATGAAGGAGAGGCAGAAACGGTACGCGCAAAGCAGATTCAGCCAGAGAAGCAAGGCGTGCAGCGCAAAAAAACCGTTTGTTCCGAGCACCCGTACAAACGGTGAGGCAACCAGCGCATAGAGATAGCTTTTGCCGTAAACGATGCCGGCGTCCCGGTGATTCAGTTTGAGAATGATCCCCTGAGGTCCGGCCGCAAATTCTTTATAAACGCGCGTCAGATCGGATCGTTGAAACTCCATGTCGCCGTCAAAGGCAAAGCTGTAGGCCATTGTGTAATAGACCGCCTCATCGCTGAAGAAGGCGCGCGTGATCTTCAACGGATTGATTGCAAACGAGGCGGCAAAAAAGAGAAGGCCGGCCAGATGGATAAACAGTACCGCCGGGATCGTCTTTCCCTCAGCTTTCATAAGCCACAATGATACCGCATCAAGCTCCCCCGCGAACCCTATGCGATCGAATACGGATCGATGTCGATGGAGAATTGTGAGTGGCGTTTTTCTGTTTGATCAAAATGATCGACCGCTGAGTGGAGACATTCCCGGAGATCTTTGCGCACAGGACTCTTTACCAGAATCTGGAACCGGTACAATCCTGAGAGACGCGAGAGGGGAGCAATTGCAGGTCCAAGCATCTTCATGGAGTCTGTCTTGTAGGCGAGCACAAGCTTACCGAACTCGCGCGCTTCCTCTAAAACGCTCCGCGCGTCTTTCCCGGCAAAAACGATGTTTGCCAGAGAGACGTAAGGGGGATACTGCATGAGGCGGCGGAAACGGATTTCTTTTTCGTAGAATTCCTGGTAGCTCTGGTCCATCGAGGCCCGAATGGCGTAATGATCGGGATGGAACGACTGCAGGATCACAGTGCCGGGTTCGCTGCCCCGCCCGCTCCGTCCCGATACCTGGGTGATTAGCTGAAACAATCGTTCCGAAGCGCGAAAATCGGGGATCCCGATCGCCGAATCCGCTCCGGCCACTCCTACCAGCGTGATGTTGGGAAAGTCATGGCCTTTTGCGAGCATCTGCGTGCCCACCAGCATGTCTATGGAGCCGTGCGCAAAACGTGTAAGGATCTCTGCGATCTTCCCGCGTTTACGCGTTGTGTCGCGGTCAAACTGTTCGATGCGGGCGCGCGGAAAAAGACGTTTAAGCGATTCGACAATCTTTTCCGTGCCCACTCCAAAGAAATGCAAGAACGCGCTTCCGCACTTTTCACATTTCGACGGCGCAAGCCGCGCGTAATCGCAGTAGTGACACCGCATTCTGCGGTCCAGTTTATGGAAAGTGAGTGTGACACTGCAATGCGGGCATTCGAGCACGTTTCCGCATTCGCGGCACATCAGCAGCGATGCGTATCCGCGGCGGTTTTGTAACACCATGACTTGTTCTTTGCGGTTGAGCCGTTCCGTGATTTGTTGCAGCAACAGTCTGGAAAACACAGGATCTCCCGTTTCCCTGTATTCTGACTTCATGTCCACCAGTCGATAGTGCGGCATGCGCCGTTCCTCCACGCGTTGCGGAAGGGAAAGGTATTCGTACTTGCCGTTTCCCGCGTTGTAGAACGACTCAATAGAAGGTGTTGCGGTGCCGAGCACGATCGGACACCCTTCGAAGCTCGCGCGCATGATCGCGCTTTCGCGCGCGTGATATCGCGGATATTCTCCCTGTTTGTAGGAGCCGTCATGTTCCTCATCCATCACGATCAGGCTGAGCCGTTGCAGTGGGGCAAAGAGCGCAGAACGCGTCCCGATCACAAGACGCACCTTTCCGTCCTTTGCCTTCTGCCATTCTTCCAGCCGCTCGCGATTCCCCAGTTCGCTGTGCAGGACGCTCAACGGACATTGAAGGACATGTTCAGCACGGCGCACCACCAGCGGGAGAAGAGCAATTTCGGGCACCAGGATCAAGACGGAATTTCCGGCGGCCAGCACTTCTTGCGCCACACGCAGGTAGATTTCGGTTTTCCCGCTGCCGGTGACTCCGTGCAACAAAAAGACCTTGAATGATCCAAGATGCGCCTGTACACGCTCAAACGCCTTTTGCTGCGCCGCATTCATTTGCTCGACTTTCTCCAGTGGCGGCCATGCCGCATCCGGCGCAACCGGTCTCCAGAAACGGCGCACCTGTCCGCTCGCCTCCATCTTTCGCAGCAAAGCCGCAGAATTCTTGAATTGCTTCCGTAATTCTTCCGCAGCCAAAGCAACGGGCTGCTTCAGCAAATAATCATATAGCTCGTTCTCTTTTGAAGCAGCGGGGGGCGTGCATTCGCGGACGGCTTCCACGTAGTTGTAACCTTGCCGTTTGTGAGGCTTTTCCGCAAGGATCTCAACATGACCACGATGCTGCAAAACCCGCAACTGTGAGAACGTCCCGCGATGTCCGAACAACCGGTAGATTTCCTGCAGCGGCAGCGTCTTCTTCTCTTTGAGCATCTGCAACAACGGATGCTCTTCGGTGTAGGATTCTCCAACAGGAGTGATCGTCACGAGTGTCTTTGGCGTCACATCCAGAGCCGGCGGCAGGGCGGATTTCAGGATGTCCACCCATTCCGCCAGGTAATACTCCGCCATCCATTGTGTGAGACGGATCATGTTTGGCGAGAAAAGATTTTCAAGGTCCAGCAGGTCTGCAACCGGCTTGATGACCGGAATTTCTTCCGCTTTTACATCCGTTTCAATAATGAATGCCGAAGTAAACCGGTTGCCGAGAGGGACGAGAACCCGCATCCCGGGTGAAAGATCAGGATAATCTTCCGGAACAGAATAGGTAAGCGGCTTTAATGGCGATCGTGGAAATGCGGCCCGGATATAACGCAAGGCGTTTAGCCCAGAATTTCATCCACGCTGATTTGAATCTGAGGTAGAGCAACAAGCGGAACGCTCTGTCCGCGCTGAAATCGCTCTTTCCTTTGATAACCCGCAGGTGATGGTTCCGTATAAGATTCCAGATATTCATCTCCCAGCGCAACCACGATCGCCTGTGGGATACCTGAGCGCGCGTAGAGCGGCATTTTCACGCGTGTATCGTAACCGAGTGATGTATCGGAAACCTCAACGATCACCAAGGTATCGGATGGTCCGGGATGACCGGAGGAATAGTCCCTGTGCTTTACCATAGATAGATCCGGTTCGGGCTCCGACAATAAGCTGAGCCGGATGGGACTCTGGATGAAGATCATTACGAGATCAAATGCGTTGTTCTTCATCATGAGCTCATGAAACAAGCGATTCAGACGCATCACGCACATAGTATGCCGGTTGCCAATTGGAGACATATCGATCACCTCTCCTTCGATCAGCTCCACACGCTTACCGTCACCGAAGAGTCCTGCCTCGTACATCGTGTAATATTCTTCCACCGTAAACCGGTGAGTTGCTACGTTTCCTTCCATGTTGTCCATTTTATCTTATTCTGCCAGCGTTTTTTTCACCAGCTTGAGGTCTTCCCATGCTTCCGGCTTTTTTTGGGGGGACCTCAGTAGAAACGAAGGATGATAGGTTGCGATGAGGCGTCCAAATGGCATTTCATAAACGCGACCACGCAGGAAACTGATGGAAGACTTTGATCCGATCAGCATCTGCGCGGCGAATGTGCCCAGCGCCAGAATCACTTTTGGCTTGATGATGGCGATTTGTTTCCATAAAAATGGAGAGCAGGTTTTGACCTCGTCCAATTCGGGAGGGCGGTTCTCGGGAGGTCGGCACTTCAGCACGTTGGCGATGTAAACATCTCGCCGTTCAAACTGGATGGCGCGAATCATCTGCATCAGAAGCTGTCCGGCACGCCCCACAAACGGCCGTCCCTGGATGTCTTCATCAGCGCCCGGCGCTTCTCCGATCAGCATGAGCTCTGCGGCCGGATTCCCTTCGCCAAAAACAATTGTCTTGCGTCCTTTGTGCAGTTTGCATCGCGTGCAGATGCCCAGATCTGCAACGCGAAGATGCTCCAGCTCTTCTTCCTGGTACAGCAGGGCCGCGGGTGTATCTGTCGTTTGAACCGGCAAAAATAATTCCGTGATCCCGAAATCGCGGTAGACATCCAGCCACTGTTGGATGATTTCGTCACGCTCGGCTGGAGACAGATTGGATCTGGCTGGTTCGCTCAAGGATAAAGTTCCACAGATGGGCCGCAAGTTGTTTTTTCTTTTGAAGCACGAAAACTTCTTTGTGTCCGAGACGGTCGAGTACCAGAACTTCATTTTCATCAGACTGAAAGGGGTTCCGGTCACCGCTCACAAGATTTGCCACAATAAAATCCAGATTCTTTCGATCTAATTTTGACCGCGCGTTTGCTTCCAGATTTTCAGTTTCTGCGCAGAATCCGATCAGCACCTGGTTCTGTTTCTTCTTTCCCAGAATGACCAGGATGTCTTCGGTCGGTTGGAGTTCCAACGTCTCCGGCTGAGCGGTTTTCTTCTTCTTGTCCGGCAGGATTTGGGATGGCCGGAAATCGGAGACGGCAGCGGACTTGATCACATAATCTGCGGAGTCAAATGTGTTCAGGACTGCCTGTTTCATCTGTTCTGCGGACTCGACACGCACCAACGAGGCATTGAGTGGAGGCAGAATCTGCGTGGGGCCGCTGATCAGAGTCACTCGCGCGCCGCGGGATGCCGCTTCTTCAGCAAGCGCGTATCCCATTTTGCCTGAAGAGCGATTGGTCAGGACACGGACCGGATCTAAAGATTCCCATGTTGGGCCGGCGGTAACAACCACATGTTTTCCCGCAAGGGAATTTGCGGCAGCCAGCATGGAAAGCGCTTTGGACAGAATCTCCGCGACATCGGCAAGTCTTCCTGCGCCTTCGTCTCCACAGGCAAGGTATCCTTCATCAGGCTCAACAAACTCCACTCCAAGTTCTTTTAAACGCTGGATGTTTTGCTGCACCACAGGATTGCGGTACATATACACGTTCATTGCCGGCGCAAGCAAAGCGGGGCATCTGCGCGCAAGAAAGAAAGTGCTCAGGAAATCATCTGCAATTCCGTTGGCAAACTTCCCGATTGTATTCGCCGATGCCGGAGCGACCACAACCAGGCTGGTTTCCCGGGCAAGCTCCACATGCATGACTTCACCCTTTTTCGCGCGGAATTCGTCCAGATACACCGGGTGACCGCTCAAGCTCTGGAACAAAATCGGACGAATGAAGCGCGTGGCATTGCGTGTCATGGCGACACGGACTTCGTGTCCAGCCTTCTGCAAGCCGCGAAGAATCTCCGCCGCTTTATAGGACGAAATGGAACTGGTTACACCCAGCGTAACCCGGCTCAATTACTTGCTCTTCTTTTTTGATTTTTTTGTCTCTTCGCGCTTGACAGGAACCTCAAATTCTACTTTGTCGTTCAGCACTTCAGCCATGGCAACGATGGTGGGTTTTCGAGTGCCGGTCTCTATCCGGGGCCGAGCGCCTTTTTGTAATTGAAGCGCCCGCTTGGCAGCCACAATCACAAAGAGAAAACGGTTATCGAAATTGTCCTGGGAAATATTGGTCACTTTATCCATGAAATAACTCTCCGATTCCTTATTGGCGCTGTATTATATGATTGTCACGTGAAAATCGCAAAGCCTATTGCGTCGTCGCGTCATCGTGTCGTTGCCCTCCAATGAAATGCTATTCCTGGAAGGACCTCAAGATCTCCTCAATCCGCGCAGCTTGAGCCTTCTCTCTGCACCGGTGACTTCGAATAATACTTGCCAGATTTTGACAGGCTGCTCCAAGATCCTCGTTCAATATAATATAGTCATATTCGGCGTAATGTTCTATCTCTTGCCGTGCGTTCTCGATCCGCTGGCGGATCTGTTCCGGAGAATCCGTCTGTCTCTCGACCAGACGCCTTTTGAGGACTTCATAGGAGGGGGGCAGAATGAAGACACTGATCGCGTCGGGTAGCCTTTTTCGAACTTTTGCCGCGCCCTGGATGTCGATGTCCAGCAGCAGATCCTTTCCCTGTTCCTCTGCGAGTTGGATCATCTGGAGGGAAGTGCCGTAGAAGTAGCCGTGGACGTGTGCCCATTCCAGAAATTGATTGGATTCAATCATTTTCCGGAAACGCGGTTCATTCACAAAAAAATACTCAACGCCATCTGTTTCCCCTTCCCGGGGCGGGCGTGTCGTGTGAGATATCGAGAAGTGCAGTCCGGATATCTCCTCAAAAAGAAGCTGAATCAGAGTTGATTTTCCCGCTCCCGAAGGCGCCGAAAGGATGAAGACGTTACTTTTTCCCGGCATCCTCTTCCACCAGATCCGCGCGTTCTGTTTCTTCGGTTTCTTCGCGGGATTCGAGTCTTGCAAGCAGAGTGCTGGGCATCACTGCGGAAAGCACTACGTGTCCGCTGTCCGTAACAACGACGGCGCGTGTTTGACGGCCTGACGTTGCATCGACCAGCTTGCCATTCTTTTTTGCTTCATCCTTCAGCCGTTTGATCGGCGCCGACCTGGGAGAAACGATTGCCACAATTCGCGATGCGATCACGGTATGACCGAAACCGATATTTAATAATTCCCGCATGATCCGATTTCACCACAAAGACACAAAGAAAACAAAACAGCTGAGGAATTCACCGCGGAGACGCCGAGACCCTTCCTCACTCTGCGTACTCTGCGTCTCTGCGGTGAATCTATTCCACATTTTGGGCCTGCTCGCGGATTTTTTCGACTTCGGTCTTCATTTCGATCACTTCCTGTGAGACAGCCAGAAGATTGCACTTGGACCCGACTGTGTTGATCTCACGCAGGATTTCCTGAAGCAGGAAATCGAGCTTTCGGCCCGCCACTTCATTTCCATCAATCAGTTTGCGGCATTGTGAGAGATGGCTTTTCAGCCGCACAAGTTCTTCCGTGACATCGCTTCGTTCGGCATAAAAAGCCACTTCCTGCAACAACCGGGCGGGGTCCGCATTCTGTCCGTTTAAAATTTCCTTCAGATTCTTTTCCAGTGTTTCCCTGATTTCGCGCGGATAGTCTTTCGCGTGATCCTGGACCCGGTCAACCATCTGGCTGAGCGAGTCCACGCGTTCGCGGATGTCCGTTGCCAGAGTTTGCCCTTCCTGGATACGCATCTTTACGAGCGACTGGACTACCGTTTCAACAATCTCTTTGATTTCATCCAGGATCTCTTTGCTGATTCCCTGCACATCCGTTTGCACTTCAATCAATCCGGGGATCCGCAGCAACGACGAGACTTCAATTTCGGAAGTGAGGTTGTGCTGCGACCGCATCGCCTCGATTTCCGATATCAGCTTACCCACCAGGCCACGGTTAATGTAAACCTGATAGACTCCCTCTTTCAAGATGGTGGTCTTGATCGTCATTTCTACGCGGCCGCGGGAGATGTGCCGGCTAATCAGGTTTCGCACATCGCCCTCCAGGTGCATGAGCTCGATCGGCAATTTCAGATTGATATCCAGATAGCGGTGATTATAGCTTCGTGCGAAGACTTCCAGTGTGAATTCCTTTCCTTCATAGTTGCTCTTCGCAAACGAGGTCATACTTTTGATCATACTTTCCTCACAGGTCCATGATGCCGTACTGGAGTTCGTGGAACTTCCTGTAGAGTCCTTTGGAATCAAGCAAATCTTCATGAGTTCCAACTTCCTGGATTTGTCCCTGTTCCAGAACAATAATCTTGTCCGCTTTCCGGATCGTGGAGAGCCGGTGAGCGATGATAAATGTGGTGCGATTTTTCATGACTTCCAGGAGCGCCCGCTGGATCGCGATTTCCGACTCAGCATCCAGTTCCGAGGTAGCTTCATCCAGGATCAGGATAGCCGGATTCCGCAAAATCGCGCGGGCCAGGGCAATCCGCTGTCTCTGTCCTCCGGACAGCCGGTGACCTCGTTCCCCAATTTCAGTGTTGTATCCATCCGGCAACGAAACAATGAAGTCATGCGCGTATGCAGCACGGGCTGCCTGTTCAATTTCCCGCATGGTAGCGTCTTGTTTTCCGTATCCGATGTTGCCCGTGACGGAATCATCAAACAGGATGATCTCCTGGCTTACAAGTCCGATCTGGGAACGAAGCGAGTCCAATGTGGTATTCCGGATGTCCTGATCGTCCATCCGGATCACGCCGGCTGTCACATCGTAAAGACGGGGGAGAAGATTCACCAGAGTGCTTTTCCCTGCGCCGCTGGGTCCCACCAGCGCAATGACCTCGCCCGCCTCCACCCGGAACGTGATGTCGCTCAGCACAGGGATCGCTCCGTAATGAAAGGAGACATGGTCGAACTCAATGGAACTGTGAACGCGCGGGAGTCGCACTGCACCGGGGTTTTCCCGGATCTCGCCGGATTCGTTCAGGATTTGTTCGATCCGGTGATAAGAAGCAACAGCTTGCTGGATCGACTGGTTCGCCTTGCTTAATTTCTTTACCGGTGTGTACATGAAAAACAACGCCGTCAGGAATGCAGTAAAATCCCCTGCCGTCAGGATGCCTTGCCGGATTTGATGACTTCCATACCACATCACCAGCACCGCAGCCACACCGCTCAACAGCTCCATGAACGGCGAAGAAAACGATATAACCCGGGATGCATGCAAACCTTCTTGAAGCAGCTTCTGACTTTCCTCATCAAACCGTTCTGTTTCCCTTTTTTCCATTTGATATGCCTGCACGATCCGTACGCTTGAAAACGTTTCAAATAGAATTTGAGAAAGGCGGCTGATGTTTTCTTGCGATTTGCGGCTGGCGAGGCGAAGTCTGACGGAGAATCGAGTAATCGGATACACCACAACCGGAAATAACGCCAGCGAAATGAGGGCCAGCTTCCAATCCAGGGTGAAGACGACAATCAGCAGTCCGGCAACGATCAGTGTTTCCTTGATCAGATCGGTCAGGGTCTTGGATACCGCATCCTGAATGCGGTCCGTATCGCTGATCACTTTTGCCGTCAGGTCCCCTGTCTTCTGTCCGGAGAAAAAGGCCATGGACTGAAAAATGATGTGCCGGTAAAGCTCGTTGCGCAGATTACGTACAACGCGCAGTCCGATCGATGTCATCAAGTAAGAGGAAGTGAATGAGAACACACCTTTGCCCAGGTAATAAAGCAGCAACAAAATGGATACACGGACCAGCGCTTGCGGCTTTGTCTGAATCAGCACGTCATCCAGGATCCGTTTCACCAGCAGCGTTAACTGCGACGTGAAGAAAGCCACGCCGATCATGCTGATCAACGCATAGATCCAATCCCGCACAAATGGCTTGCCGCGGCTGATGAGCGCACTCAAGGTGTGTTTCATGTTTCACTAATCATACGGGCAAAGCGAGCGCAGGTTCAAGGGAGGGCGGATTCACAGCAGAGGCGCAAGGTACGCAGAGGCGGATTTAAGCACGGAAAGCACGGAATTCACGGAAAGGATAGATTCTGCCACTCCCGCGTAGGAAATCTCAAAACCCCCAGCTTGATATCGCGTAATCAGGAATTCCGTCAAATATGCAGCAATTGTGAATGGATCCATAACCGCCCCTTTGATGCGTGGGCGCTTCACCGGGCACGAGTCAGCGTTTAGCGGTCTGAGTCACAACATCAGCCTCAACTGCTACTGTATTCGACCCGGGCTCGCTTGCCGTTTGAACTGAGTTTTTCGAAGTCCTGTTCAATCGTTGGAGCCGTTTTTCTTCCTTTTGTTTTCTTTTCGCATCTTCTCGCTTCTTTTTATCGCTTGCGTAATGTTGTCTCATTGATCTCCTTCTTTTAATTTCGAGGTGCGCTTCCCACGCGATCCGGATCGCCGTGGCCTAGCGCTGCAATAGATTCTACCACCTCACGTTGTTGCAAAATGATTGTCAACATTTTCCACGTTGTGCATTCTCATGATTCTTTCAACTCCTGAATATTTACCGCAGTGACTTTGTACTCAGGAGATTGGACATGGGCATCACGAAAAGGACTTGTAACTCTGTTCAGAAAGGCCTGTGCAGTATGAAACGTTGCAAAGAGTTCACCAGGCTTGACGGAATCGGTGATTCGCAGGGGGAGTCGCGTTTTTCCATACCGGCTTCGCAAAAGGACTTCCTTTCCATCTTGTAATTGAAGCCGGGAAGCGTCAGTGGGAGAGATATCAAGAAAATCACCGGGACGAAGTTCACGATTTTCCGTTCGGAAAGTCATTGTGCCTGCATTGAAGTGTAGAAGAGTCCGGCCGGTTACTAATAGAAACGGATATTCCTCGCTTGTAGTTTCCTGCGTAGAGCGGTAATCGATTCGCTGCAGTGCCGCTCGCTCACCGATTGGGAACCTTTCCTGATGCAGGATTTTCGTGCCAGGATGATCTTCAGTGGGACAGGGCCATTGGAGTCCGCCGTTTTCTATCCGCGAATAGGTGATCCCCCCACCGGCCTTCCAAACAGAACGAATCTCGTTCCAAATTTCTTCCGGAGATGAAAAGGCAAAATACTCTCCTTTCCCCATCGCGCGGGCAATCTCACAAATGATTTGCCAATCCGGTTTGGATTCACCAACCGGATCGATCACTTTGCGAACGAGCTGCACCCGACGCTCTGCATTCATGAACGTACCCTCTTTTTCGAACGAGGATGCAACAGGAAGAAATACCGTGCCGAAATTCCTTGCGGTTTCGTTTAGAAACATATCTTGAACGATAACGATGTCCATTGCGTCCAATGCCTTTGCGGTGGCCTGAGCGTTGGCATTGGTAAGGTGGATATCATAACCGATGGCCCATATCGCTTTGAGCTTGCCTTCCACCCCGGCATCCATCATTTGCATCAGATTCATTCCAGTTGCCGACGGAATTGGAATTCTCCACACGTTTTCGAACGAAGCACGGGCATCCTGGATCGGGACATAGCCGGTAAGGTGGTTCGGATCGCACCCCATGTGAGCAGATCCCTGCACGTTATTTTGTCCGCGTAGCGGATTGATTCCGGTACCTGGACGTCCGATATTGCCCGTCAGAAGAGCCAGATTCACCAGGCACATCACGCCTTCCGTGCCCTGTGTATGTTCGGTAACGCCAAGTCCGTGAACCGCAAGAGCGGGTTTTACGGAGGCATAGATTCTGGCTGCACTCCGAATCTCGTCAGCCTTCACTCCGCAGATTTCCGAAAGTCTTTCCGGTGTCCAACTTTTGATAAACGCCAGATACTCCTCGAATTCGGAAACTCTTTTCGAAATGAACTCCAGATCGCACAAATTTTGCTCAACGATTGCGCACGCCATCGCATTCAGAAGGGGAACATTTGTTCCGGGACGAATCGGGAGATACACGGTTGCATAGTCCGCGAGCTCGATCTTCCTGGGATCGATGACAATCAGGCGCGCGCCGCCCAGAGTAGCTTGCTTGATGCGCGCTCCCACGATTGGGTGATTTTCGGTTGCATTGGCGCCACACACAAGAATCGTTCGCGCAAGCTCAATGTCGTCGAATGAATTGGTTGCCGCTCCGGTACCCAACATGTGTTTCATCGCTGCCGCAGTGGGAGCGTGACAAACCCGCGCGCAGCAATCGACGTTATTCGTACCCAGCACAACGCGGGCAAACTTTTGAGTGAGGTAGTTGTCCTCATTGGTTGCGCGAGCCGACCCGAGCACGCCGATTGCGTCCGGTCCGTACCGCGACGCGATAAACTGGAGTTTGTCGGCAACGAAGGAGATCGCCTCTTGCCAATCGACCTTGCACCATTCGCCGTTCTTCCTGATCATGGGAGAAGTCACACGGTCGGGAGCATGCACAAATCCGAAAGCGTAGCGTCCTTTCACACAGAGATGTCCCTTGCTTACCGGAGCATCCAGTACCGGTTTTGCGGATACGATGCGGCCGTCCTTTGATCCAACCATCATCTCGCATCCGGTGCCGCAATAAGGACAGGTAGTCCTGGTCCACGATGTGGGTACGCCTGTTTGAATCAACTGTTTGTCTTCCAGCGCACCGGTGGGACAGGTGTCCACACAGGCGCCACAACTCACGCACGAGCTGTCCCGAAGTGTGGTGCCCGAATCCGGAAGAATTCTGGTTTGATCACCGCGATACCAGACTTTCCAAACCGACTGCCCCTGCACCTCCTCGCAAATCCGGACGCAACGGAAACAATAGATACATCGGGAAAAGTCGACAGCGATGTAAGGATGGCAGTCATCGACCAGATTCGCATCCGCAAGACCCACGGCCTCCTCGCTTAATCCGTACAAGTGAAGCAATCGGTGAAATTCCTTGTCCGGAAATCGGCGGATGCTTTCTTTTGGATAGTCCCGCGCAAGCATCCGAAGAAGCGATTTTCGGAGCGATTCCAGCTCAGGAGTATTTGTTCGGATCTCCATTCCGTCCTGCACAGCGGTTGTGCAGGCCGTTGCCGGTTTGTCCCATCCCTCCACGTCCACCATGCAGAGCCTGCATCCACCATACGGCTTGAGACGCGAATCATGACACAGTGCCGGAACCTGAACCTTTGCGGCAGTGCAAGCCTCTAATATAGTAGTAGAGTGATCGAACGTGTACGGCCTCTGGTTGATGTTTACGCGAAGCATGAATCCAGCTCCTCTTGGTAGTATTTCCAGGCGCTGCCGGCGAGCTCGGCCAGGCCGACACCATGTCCGCAAAAGCTTGTCTTTTCCATTGCGTTCAGGATCTCCAGGCATTCGGCGCGCGCGTGCAAAGACGCTTTCCCTTCCTGCAAAATCTGATCGAAAAGCCGGTGAATCGTGTTGCTGCCTTTGCGGCATGGTGTGCATTTGCCACACGATTCGAAAGCGCCAAACGCGAACACGTGGTGAACCAGCTCCGCGATCGATGTGTGTTCATCAAAGGCGATCACGCCTCCATGTCCTACAGATGCGCCAATCGCGCGCAGCTCTTCAAAACCGAACCGTGTATCCAGCAAGTGAGGAGGAATGATTCCGGCCAGTGGTCCGCCGATGACTACACCTTTCAGCTGTCCAGTTTTCAGACCGCCACCGAGATTTTCTATTATGTGACGCACGGGAATCCCGAATTCCACTTCATAAAGCCCGGGACGCCGGAATAGCGAATTCAGGGAAACCACCTTCGTACCGCGGCTTTTGGAAAACCCCAGGCGACTGTAAGCGTTCCCGCCATGAAGCACGATCCAGGGAATGCTCGCTAAGGTTTCCACATTATTCACGAGAGTTGGGAGTCCGTAAAGTCCATGCTGTGTCGGGTAAGGAGGACGAAGTCGCGGCTCAGGCCGTTTCCCTTCCATCGAATTGAGCATCGCAGTTTCCTCCCCGCACACATAGCTTCCCTGCCCCACCACGATTTCAATAGGAAATCGGAGTTGAGGATCGTGCTGTATTTCTTCCAGCGCCTTGAGCAATGACACGCGCGCCCGGGGATATTCTTTGCGCAAATAGATATAGCCGCGCGAAGCCCCCACAGCTCGCGCTGCAATCATCATGCCTTCCAGCAAACGGTGTGGATTCGCTTCCAGGATGTAACGGTCAATGTATGAGCCGGGATCACCTTCATCCGCATTCGCAACAACATACTTCTCCTGAGAATCCTGCAGCGCGACGGCTCGCCATTTTTTCCCGGCCGGAAATCCTGCGCCACCGCGGCCACGCAGTCCGGAAGTCTCGATTTCACTGATTAATTCCTCCGGAGTCCGATTCCCCGCAAGCCGAAGGGCGCCGTATGGTTCCAGGTCTCCCAACACAACCGCCTCAGGTGCTGAAACCGACACAGCGGGCAGTGAATTCTCGTCGTTGCTTGCAGGCGCCTCGTAACATTTTCCAAGACAGTAGATTGTTTGCCGTTGCATCGAAGCGCGCCGCCACCGGTCCGGATTCAACTGTCGAGCGACAAAACATGCCGTCCCCTGGCAAAGTTGGGATGGGGCGACCTCGCCGCTCATATGATAAAAAGAGATTTCAGATTCCGTTTGCCGTATCATTTTGCAACCAGGAATGAAGTGTCTTCGTAAACATCTACGCCGAGGTCCCAATCCATTCTGGGGGCGGGAATCATCGTGATGAAAGGAAACGTTGAATCAAACATCTCTTCAAAACCTTTGAATGGCTCCCATTTTACAATAGCCACGATTTTTGCCTCCTTTTCTATTACAGCTGTATGCATCAGTAATACCAGAAGCTGAGCGTCGAATTTGCGGTGTGAAATTCTGACACAGCGCCGGTAATCGGACAGAATGTCAAGAACACAGTTGAGCGTAAAATGTCCGGGGCTTTGCGCATTTACTGCGAATACGAGACAGTCATGATAGGAACTTTGCCAGCCGGCTCATCTGTTGTGTAACGCTTCCCAACAACAACTTTGTAATTGCTGAGCGGCCGCGGGAGCCGATCACAATCAGATCGCATTGATGAGTGCGGGCAAATTTCAGGATTTCATCGGCAGTTGAATGACCGATCACCAGGTGTCTTTCGCTATTCGGATATAGCTCAGCGGAAAAAAAATCCTCCAGAGTTTTTCGAATTGTGGATTGCCAGTCCTGGTCCGGGATTCCAAAACGGGAGAAGTTATACACGTCCTCCAGATAAGAAACCACATGAAGGAACTGAATCCTGGCAAGACACTTCTTTGCAAGACTCAGTCCGGCACGTGCCGCTGCTCTGGAGGAATCTGAAAAATCAGTCGCTACTAGAATATTCTTAAACATACTCCACCTCTGCAACTGAACATAGCAATCTTGATACCATAATCTTGCCGGAGGTGAGGCGAATCATTCGGCCGCCAGATTGTCAGGAATCAGTCCGGATTGACATTGAGTCTCAGCACCTCATCAATGCCAAAAAGTGGTATAGATGTTGCTTCATGCGAAAGAGTGTGGTCCAAAAATACAAAGGGTGTCCGACCGCTATGAAATTGGACATCCGACATGAGGCAGAAAATGTTGAATGAGACAATCAAGGAGAATCTGGAACAGTATCTTTCTACACTGCACAACGCGCAGGTGCGCGTACAATCCATTGTGGAAATCGGAAATACGAAAAACAGAGAACTGAAAACCTTCGGCTACGGAAAACCTTATCGAGTCACTTTTTCCCTGAACCAGGAGATCAGATCGGCCGTACTGGAAACCATGCTGGAAAACTCCTTCGGACATGATCATTTTTCCGATCGAGCTCAAATCCTCTTGTGGGGAAATTCCACGTACAACAACTTGCCGGGCCATGTGCGGTCGATGGATGTGGGCGCATTCACGCGCGAAAAGAGACTCCTCTCATTAGGCGAGGCTGAAGAGTTTTTTCTGCTGACCGAATTCGTCGAAGGTCAAGAGTACGCGGCCGATCTTCAGCGAATCCTTTCGACCGGACAACTGGAGCCAAGGGATCTGGAAAGAGCTGCTGCTTTGGCGGACTACCTGGTACGAATCCATCAGGCAAGAATGGATGCTCCGCAGCTCTACAGGAGAAGAATCAGAGATCTAATAGGCCATGGCGAATGCATTATGGGCTTGGTTGATAACTATCCGGCCGGCGACGCAGTGGCCTCACAAGAAAGACTCCAAAAAATCGAACAACAATGTCTGAGGTGGCGTTGGAAAATCAGAAACATGTCCCATCGTCTCTGTCAGGTCCATGGCGATTTTCATCCCTGGAATATTCTTTTCCGGAAGGATATCGATTTCACTGTTCTGGACCGTTCCAGAGGCGAATGGGGTGAGGCAGCCGACGATGTGGGCGCATTGGTTATCAATTATGTATTCCTGGCTCTGCAAAAGTTCGGTTCTTTAACGGGTCCGTTCGAGAGCCTTTATCGCCTGTTCTGGAAATCGTATTTGGATGGGACGAGGGATACTGAAATTCTCAAGGTGATTCAGCCCTTCCTTGCGTGGAGGGGTTTGGTTCTGAGCAACCCTGTGTGGTACCCGACTCTGTCTGAGGAGGTCAGGCAGAAGATTTTTCATCTAATCGAGAATGTCCTTGCAGTGGAAACATTCAAGCCTGAAGATGTGAATGAGTATCTATCGTAGAGAGGACCGCATGAGTGAGGGGTTTGCGATCTGGATTACCGGAACTCCCGCCTCAGGAAAG
>CAZDDB010000024.1:0-21596 GCA_964504105.1 uncultured Acidobacteriota bacterium | reverse complement strand
TTCCGTGCTTGTCAGACTGCCCAGAGCGACAATCATGTATTGTTTGCTGCGCGTGCGCCAACCGTAGACGCTGAATCGCTCATCCTTTTCTTCGTGCAGCAAGTCGTTATCCTTCGCGCCCAGAACGTGCCGGTAAAGTCTGTACGGCTTTTTTGCAGAATCTTTTGTTGTGAAAAATAACGTTTTGTTGTCTGCAGCCCAGAATACCGAACTTACATCTTCTGCGTGATCCGCCAGGAGCTTGCCGGTGCGCAGATCTTTGACAAATAGATTGTAGACGCGAAACCCTGTCTCATCTGTGGAAAACGCAAGCAGATTCCCATCATCACTCACAGAAAAGGCGTCAATCGCCATAAACGGTTTTCTAACGGCAAGCGCATTCAAGTCCAAAAGGATCTCTTCCGCTCCTTCCATCGATCCTTTCTTTCTGCAATGAATCGCGTATTGTTTCCCCTTTTCAGTACGGGTGTAGTAGAAGTAATCTCCCTTCTTGTAAGGAACCGAGAGGTCAGTTTCTTTGATGCGGGAGAGCATTTCATCATAGAGCTTGTTCTGCAGGTCTTTGGAGTGAGCAAGCATCTGGTCGGCGTACGCGTTTCCCGCGTTCAGATATTTCAGGACTTCCGGATTCGACTTTTCGCGCATCCAGAAGTAATTGTCGGCAAATTCCTCGCCGTGCATTCGGATGACTTTCGGCTGCCTGGGAGCAACCGGCGGTCCAACTTCCTTTGCTGTGGCATAGAAGAAGGAAATGAGAACGATCAGTATTGTGGCAGCACGGATGGTGTTTTTTCGGTTCATGGATTCTGTCCCTCGCTTCTTAGGATGGAAGAGAACATCTGCGTAAAGCTCGTTTGTACTTGACGTCTGTCATTCGCACTGATCCGCCCGATCCGCTTCCTGAAGAGTGAGCCGTCAATCGTAACCAGCTTTGCCAACCGGACGATGGTCTTCTTGGGGAGTCCTGCTTTCTTCCAATCCTCTAAAGCGACATCGTACGGAAACACGATACGCGCCGTGCTGCTTGTCATCATGGAGACAACATAGTGAGCCTCAAGACCTTTCGGATGGAGAACACAGAGAATCAGGCAGGGCCGCTTCTTAACTGCGGTTAAATCAGAGAAAGGGAATGGCACAAGGATGATATCAAAGGGTGTCATAAACCCGGTCGTCCTCGTTGTCCCATTCAGCAAAGGTCAAATCCGCCGCACGGAGAAGCAGGTTGGATTCTAACTGATCTGCAAAATAAGCCTTCAGGGCATCCACGAGAATTGCTTTCTGCGTTCTGCCCTTTTTGGCTGAATAAAGCCGGAGCATTTCAGCCAGCTCCGGCTGATCGGTGAAGTCAAAACTCATTTTTACAGTTTTCATGATTTATATATTTAAAGAAATATTGAAAACTGTCAAGATACGACTTTTCGCGTACAAGGAGAGGACCAGCACGTGCATCGTTTTCCTCAGACAGAGATGCGTTGAAGCACTTTGGTAAAGCGAGGATCGTTTCGTATCGAATGGAATCTGGGATCTCTTGCCAGATGTAAATGGATCAGCCAGACGGAACGGTCTTCACACGCTTTGTCCAGCCATTCAAAGGCACGATCAATTTCTCGCAGGCCCGCGTATACAATGGCCAGTCTGTACGGCGAAACATATCGTTTTGTGGACAACACTACGAGTTCGGCAAGCAAGCTTCTTGCTTCCTCCGGTCGTCCGGAAATGGCCAGCGTGTGCGCCGGAGAGGAAAGAAACGAACGGTCTCCGGAAAGGCGCATTCCTGTTTCGAATTCGGCCAGGGCTTCCTCGAATCGGCCCTCTTGTTCCAGCGCGAGGCCAAGAGCGAAGTGCGCCACGGAAAAGTCAGGATCCAGGTCCAACGTCTTCCGAAATTGGGTGATGGCCTGATTGTGTTGCGCCTGAAAGTAGGAAATGAGTCCCACGTCCGTGTTGATGATCAAGGATAGCGGGTCGAGCTCCTGAGCCTTCCTGATTTCTTTTTCCGCGAGCTGCATCCGCCCCTGCGCCGCGAGTTGAATCGCATATCGTTGATGGGCAGTTGCGTAATTCGGATTCAATTCAATCGCTTTTTTGAATTCGATTTCTGCGCCGGACCAGTCCCAGTCGTAAAGCATCTTCACGTGTGCCAGTGTTTCGTGCGCTTCTGCCAGCATGGGATCGATCGTGAGGGCACGTGTGGATGCGGTTCTGGCCAGCGGTACCGAGTCCTTTGGCGCCAGAAAACCGTACGCGCTCAGCAGATTGTAACAATCGGCCAACCCGGAATATGCCTGCGCATATTCGGGATCCTTTTGCGCGGCAAGCTGAAAATACTCGATCGCCTTTTTCAAGCCTTCGGACGTCCGTTTGTTCCAGCAAAAACGGCCCCTCAAGTAAAGTTCGTATGCCTCCGTGTTGGCCGTGTGGCGCTTCACCAGGCGATTTTTTTCTTCCCCGCTTAATTTCAGCCTGAGTTTGCTGGAAATTTCTTGTGAGATTTCTTCTTGAATTGCGAAAATGTCTTGCATCTTCCGGACATACTGCTCCCCCCACAATTGGGAGCCGTCGAGAACGTCGACCAGTTCCGTTTGGATATTGAGTGTTTCCGCGCGTTGCACCATTCTGCCGGTCAGCACGGCGCGAACATTGAGATCTACTCCGATTTGCTGTGGATCCATCTCGCGGCCTTTGTACCGGAAGACCGTGGATCGCGCCATGACGCGGAGTTTTGGAATTTGCGAGACGCTGTTGATAATACTTTCGGTAATTCCATCACTGAGATATTCCATGTTGGGATCACCGCCGGCATTTACAAGTGGGAGGACAGCCAGCGAGTCGACCGCCTTTCGCGAAGTCCGGCGCTTTCGCGCAGGGACGGACGGCTCTTTTGTTGTGATGCGAGGTAGTTCGGAGCCGCTCAGGAGCGCTTTCAGGGCAAATGCAAGATCGCGCGCCGACTGGAACCGCTCGTCGCGGTTCTTTTCAAGACAGTGCAGGATTACATGCTGCGCCTCAGCTGGAAGTTTTTGTTCCATTTCGTTCACAGGCAACGGGTCGTCTTTGAGGATTGCGGCCATCGTTTCTGCGGCTGAGTCCCGTGCAAATGGACGCCCGCCGGTAAGCATCTCGTATAGAACGCAGCCAAACGAAAAGATGTCTGTTCTTGGATCGAGCGGTCCACCGCGTACCTGTTCCGGCGACATGTAAGGCACAGTTCCCACAACATGTCCTTCCGCTGTTGGGATCGAACGCGTTGGGAGGCTTTGAGTGTCGGGCGCAAGCGCTTCTTCCATTCTGGCCAGACCAAAATCCAGAATCTTAACAATGCCGTCTGAAGTCAGGAAAATGTTCTCAGGCTTCAAATCTCTGTGGATAATCCCCCTGGAATGAGCGGCCCAGAGCCCTTCCGCAACAGCGATTGCAATTTGTAATGTTTTGCTGTAGGACAGATCGGCGCTTGCAATCTTGCCGCGAAGGGTATCTCCATCCAGAAGCTCCATCACGAGATACGAGATGCTGTGATCGCTGCCGAAGTCATGGATACTGAGGATATTGGGATGAGAGAGAGTTGCCAGGGCCTTTGCTTCGCGTTCGAAACGCTGAAGGGCTTGTGGACTTCCCGCGAGATCTTCCGGCAACACTTTGATAGCCACATCGCGGCCCAGGACAGTGTCCCTGGCTCGATAGACTTCACCCATTCCACCAGCGCCAAGATGCGAAAGAATCTCGTAGCGCTTCTGTAACTTGAGTCCGGCTTCCAGCATGCTTTTTTGATTCTGCCTTGATTGCGGTTGAAAGGCAACGCCAATCATGCCGATTGCCAGGGCGCCCCCTACAAGATTTCAGTGCAGAGTCTTGCGAGCGGTGTATGGAGCAGAAATATCAATGAAACGCAAAGCATCAAAAAGAGAAAGCTGCGAAAACTTAGATTTTCGAGAAACGAGTCGTCTGTTTTTCGGATGCGCCGCAGCACGAAGGAAACCGTAAGGAAGTTCAGGAAAACAGCAATCCAGGCAGAAGCGAGCGTCAACGACAACTGGAGTCCCGATCCTTCTCCCGGATGAAACAAAGAGACGATCTGTGTCCATCGCGATAGCACAGGATCGTTTTCATCGGCAAACAGGTTTGACATTGTCATGAGGACAAACGGCGAAAGCAACACTGGCAGCAACCCCATCATCAAGGCGTTCACCACGGCGGAGAGTTTTCGGACCTTCACATAACAGCATAGAAAGCAGAAGAAAGCGCAATGAAATCCGTAGAAATAGCTGAGAGAGAAATAGACGATGAGCGTCCACTCTCCTTGAGTGTTTGTAATGCCCAGGGCGGAGCCGGTCATCACAACAACTACGAAATAGAAAAACGCCCCGGTCACGCCTCCCAGCGCGGTATTGAGAGCGGCAACTCCGAGACGAAGCAATTCCCGCTGTCTTTGCTTTGCAAAAACAAAGGCAATGAGCGCAACAGAAAAGCAAACAAGAACCGGGATCACCAGCGCCAGGATTCGTCTCCACCGGTTTGCCGCCGGCACATAGTTGCGGTCTCCCAGAGCAAAGAGAGCGCGCGCCGATTCCGAAGAAGTGGGCGGTTCCCAGAATGTTTCCCTCAGTAGAGGGATTGCCCGGGGGTTGTGAATGTTGATCATGGCGCTGATGGCGTTTTGCGATGCCGCATCCTTTTGTTCCAGAATCATGATCAAAGCCGGAAGGGCTGAGGAATCACCGATACTGCCAAGGACGGTAACTATGGCGGAACGGATCTCGGGATCTTTTTCATGCTCAAGCAGCTCGGAAAGCGGCGCTACTGCCTCGCGGGTTCCCGGGATTGCCAGTGAAAGGACTGCAGAAAGCCGCGCATTGCGGTCCGGATCCTTCAGTCCGCTGATCAACGCGGGGACTGTGCGGTGATCGCGTGTCAGGGCACGAGTCGCTTCCGGATTCTTACTCCAGAGGGCCCAGTAGGTGGCGGTTTTTCCGCTGATGTCCTTCAGGGTTGCATCGGCTCCCGCTTCGAGGAGCAGATGGATGATTTCGGACCGGCCGTCCCGTGCGGCCATCATCAACGCAGTCGATCCATCGGCCAGACGGTCATTGACCGGGGCTGTCGCCTGCAGAAGCGTCTGGACGGTATCCGTGTGACCGCCTGCAACTGCCATCATCAGCGCGCTGGAGCCATCCGCATCGCGCGCGTTTATATCGGCTCCTGCCTGCAGCAAAGCTTCTACAATATTCGTATGTCCCCCGCGCGAGGCTCCCATCAGGGCAGTCCATTGTTGCGGCCCCGTTTCCACCGGGACCCCCGCGAGCAGGAGCGCTTGCGCGATCTCCATATGTCCTCGCTCTGAGGCGAGGACCAATGCCCACCCTTCCGATTTTGTATTTGCGCCTGCCGCAAGCAGCAAACGCACAATCTCCAGGTGACCATCGCGAGTAGCAAGCGTCAGTGCTGAAGCGCCGTCATCCCGTTTTGCATTGACATCCGCTCCTGACTGAATCAAGGAACGAACTATTTCTGTCTGACCGCTTTCGGCAGCCGTCATCAACGGAGTCTGTTGTGCGGCAAAGAGTGAGAAGGCAAGAAGGATCGTACTCAGGCACAAGATCCCCGGTTGCAGGAGCCGGTTCCGTTCGGATAAAGTAAGTCCAATGCTCACGCTGGTTGCTGATTGTTACGGTAGTTTGATTACGTTTCCACTCCGGGATGATCTGAAAGAGATCAGAGCGGGTTCCCTTCCCGATAATACCATCTATCTGCCCTATAAAGGAGTTTCCCGGCACCACTTCTCACTGACCCGAAGAGAGTCGCGATGGTTTCTTCAGGATCTGGGAAGCAAGAACGGTATTTTGTTAAACGGACAAATCATCACCGAAGCATTTGTGAAACCAGGGGATGTAATCCAGGCGGGGATTATTCATCTTACTGTTCAATCAGCGAAAGAGGAAATGGAGTCTGTCGCGATTCCGAAAATCAAGACCGTAGCTTCCGGCGATTCGGAAACGGACAAAGTGGGACACATTCCCCTTTCGAGCCAGGAGCGAGTTTTTTCTTTTCCGGAGCTTGTATTCCCGGAAGGACTGATTCTTGGCAAATCGCACCTGATGCTGGAAGTCTATCAGAAGCTCCATTCGATCGCTTGCAGCGAGGTGAATGTTTTGTTTATCGGCGAAACGGGTGTTGGGAAGGAGGTTTTTGCGCATACGCTTCATCAATCGGGCGTGCGTTCGGGCGGACCATTTGTGGCCGTCAACTGCGCGGCGATTCCGGCCGATTTGGCAGAAGCGGAATTGTTCGGAATTGGAGAAAAGGTGGCTACCGATGTCAACCGTCGAAAAGGGAAAATGGCCCTGGCGCACAAAGGCACGTTATTTTTTGATGAATTGAGCTCTTTTCCGATGGCACTCCAGGCGAAAGTTCTTCGCGCAATTGAAGACAGGCTTATTTATCCGGTTGGGGAAAACGAACCGCAGCAAGTGGATTTCCGCGTGACCGCCGCAACGAATCAGGATCCTGCAGAGTTAATCCGCGCAGGAAAACTCCGCGAAGATCTGTATCATCGTCTGGCTACAATCGAGATACGAATTCCTGCATTGCGTGAGCGAAACGAAGACCTTCCCGTTCTGATTATGGGTTTGCTGCAGCAGATTTCCAACCGCGAAGGAAAATTGATCTCCGGCATCAGCAAACGGCTCTATTCTGCCCTGCTCTCTTACATCTATCCGGGAAACGTCCGCGAACTGGGGAATCTGGTTAGCGGAATGATAGCTCTTGCGCATCCCGGGGAAGTCCTCGATATTCATCATGTTCCCGAAAAAGTATTTGAAAAGGCGCTTCAGCATAACGTAGAAGATGTCCTCAAAACGAATCAGGAGAAGACATCGATCAACCTGCATGAAACGATCGATGAAGTGACAAAACGGTTGATTCTGCATGCGCTGTCCCTGCATCCGGAAAACCTCACGCGGGCTGCGCGATACTTGAACGTAACTCCCTACGGGCTGCGAAAAATGATGAAGCGTCTCGGGATTCACAAGGAAGACTCAGCCAAAATTCCCTGAACACTCAGGCAACCCGGTTGTGCTTTCCCGCAACCAAGTTGCCGGGGAGCCTCCCCCATTCTTTCTCTGAAAGCGCAAACAGATTGCATGGCATGCCGGTTGCTTCATCAACTCTCACAGGAGGAATCGATGGTTTCACACAAATGGTTTCTAATGATGGCGGCCTTCGCTCTTTTCACAGGGGGCTGCGGGGAAGAGTACTATTCCACACCAGAGAAAACACTGGAACGCTACGTAAAAAACCGGACCATGTTCAACCGGGAGCAATATGAATCGTGTCTGAATGCCTTTCGGAGGGAAGACCGGGAATGGTTTGAGAATCACTATATGAAGCTCTGCACGGCGCTGTACGGGAGGGATTGTCCCGGTGAGGGTATTGCCACGGAAGTCACAGTCTGGACCGATGTATTTGAACCCGCCGGTCCGGCAAGCGTGGATGTGGAATCGGCCGAGATTGATGAAGCAAAAGGTACGGCAGTGCTTGTGGTGGATGGTCAGGAAGTCGTGTTCATCAAGAACCGCGGCAACTGGAAAATAAGCGGGTTTTTTGGAGTCGTGGAAGAACTGGAACGAAAATATCCTCAAATCAAGGATTTGTAGCTCCGGCGAGACTGTCCATCCGGCCTACCAAGACGGATGTTATTATAATGAAGGAACAGATCTTTTCTCCAACAGGACGCAGTGATGTCTGTGCGGGTCATGTATGTTGTCCGGATTTCCGTTCCGGTAAAAATAGAAGAACAGTGGAATCGCTGGCACGACCAGGAACACATTCCACATGTGTTGGCACAGCCCGGTTTCCTTCAAGTCCGGAAATTTCGCTGCATTTCTAATGATGTCAATGAAGCGGAGTACTTTGTTTTGTATGAACTTCAAAACCAGGCCGCTTACAGCCGTTATGTAAAAAGTGATGAAGGGGAACGGCTGCGTCAAGAATATCTTGACGCATACGGACCTCAAACGAAGATCACACGTTATGGCTGGCAAGAGACTTTTCACCTGATTAAGTAGGGCTAATTCAATCCGCAATCCAAAGAGCTCAAAACATGCTAAGATGGAAACGATCTTATGAGCAGCATTCCGCCGGATCTTGCTCCTTTTTTCTCGTTTTTCCGTGTATCTCATCCTGAGCCGCACTCAGAAAAGATTCCCGACGTTTTGGCGCGCATCCACGGGTATATTCTGTTGATTTTGAAGCAGATCCGCCATCCCGATTTGCTTGAATTGTTCTGGGAAGAGAACGCCGTTGTGGAGGCATATTGCCGTCTGTTTGGTCCGGTTGAAGATTCGCCGGATCGTATAACGCAATTCTTCGATTCGCTGTCTTCCACTCTGGGTAAGGAGTACCGGTTTACGGTTGATCCGTCGCAGCACGTGATTCTTTCGCTGGAGACAACTGTAAAGGACCTTTTCCCTTTGTTTCTTGCGAGAACCGGCGGTATCTGCTGGTTCACCGGTTGCCGGCCGGGAGTATTTTGCTTCCAGGACGCTGCGGGCAACTCCTTCTCGGTGGATCATTCGCATCCATTGTTTGAGGATCTCACTGCCGGCTTCATGGAGCGAGGATGGTACCGTCCGGTTCTGCGCGTTCTGCATCAGGTTCAGGAACAATCGCTGGAGAACAGGAAGTATTCGGCACATTGTCTGCTTGCCTGTGAATATTACAAGGGGGAGCGTTACCAGGATGCGATCACAGAATTTGAAGAAGCAATGAAAATCCGTTCGCATATGCCTCAATTGTTTTACAACCTTGCGCTGAGCTATGGCCGGATTCAGTCTTACAGAACGGCGATCCGTTTATTAAATCACTTGAACCGTATCCGGCCCGGTCAGGCGAAGACTTTTGAGTTGCTCGGTGACTTCTATTATCAGCTTGGCGAATGGGACCGGTCGATGCTGATGTATCGAAGGGCATTTGATCTGGCCGAAGACCGGACCACGATTGTCGAAAAGATGAAAAGATTGGAGAACAGGGCGCTGAGAGCAAAACCGGCAGAGACGAAGAAAGAGAAGGAAGAAGAGAAGGACGAACGTTTTTCCATTCAAAATTGCATCGTGGATCTGACAGTGGAAGCGGAGCTCGGAAGATTTCAACCCGTTCTTGGTCGCGAGCGTGATCTACTGCAAATGCAAGAAATCCTGTCCTGCCATAGCAAGAAAAACGTTCTGGTGCTTGGCGATCCTGGAGTCGGGAAGACCGCTCTGGTCCAGGAACTCGCCTACAGGATGGTTGCCGGAACAGTGAGCAGCAAACTGCAAAACAAGAAGCTTTTGCGGATCAATATGGGATCGCTGCTGGCGGGCGCGAAATTTCGAGGACAGTTTGAAGAGCGGCTGATGCAATTGATCCGCGATGTGAAGAAGACCGACAGCATCTTGTTTGTGGATGATATCCATCAGATTGTTGCCGGGGGAAGCGGAAAAACCTCTTCGATGGAGGCTACGCATTTCTTCAAGCCGGCGTTGATGAACGATGAGATCCAGTTGATTGGCGCCACGAACTTTGAAGAATTCAGGAACAGCATTGAAAAAGACAGCTCGTTCCTTCGTTGTTTCCAGATCGTAAAGCTGGAAGAGCCCGATGACGAAACAGTGCTGAAGATCGTGCAGGCTTACCGGAGCGTTCTGGAAGATCACCACCGTGTGCGCATTCCGGAAGAAGCTCTGGAGACAGCGTTGACCTGGGTGCGAATTCTGTTGCGGGAGAGAGCGCTTCCCGATAAGGTGCTGGATCTTCTGGATCGCGCCGCCGCGCGAGTTTCCGTTCAGCAGGAGCAGCCGCCCGTGGTCACCTCCGAAAAAGTACTGGAGACGATTTCTGAGATTAGCAATATTCCGGTCAGCCGCATGAGTGTATCCGAAACGGCGCACTATAGAAATTCGGAGAGTTTTCTCTCCCGCCGGGTCATCGGTCAGCCGCAGGCGATCCAAACGGTTTCGAAAGTCTTGTGGTCTTCCAAGCTTCGAATGAATCTCAACCCGTCCCGCCCGAAAGGTATCTTCCTTTTTGTTGGGCCTACCGGAGTGGGGAAAACCGAACTGGCCCGGGCCATGGCGCAGTTTTTATTCGGGCATGAAGACAAGATCATCCGAATCGACATGTCCGAATATATGGAGCGCTACAGCGCATCGCGTCTGATCGGCACTTCTCCCGGCTACGTGGGTTATTACGATCAGAACCAGCTTGTCGATAAAATCCGCGCCAATCCGTACAGCCTGATCCTGCTGGATGAAATCGAAAAAGCAGATTCGCAGCTCTTGAGTATCTTCTTGCAAGTGTTTGACGCCGGCCGTCTTACGGATGGAAAAGGGAAGGTTGCCTATTTTGACAATGCCACGATCGTGATGACCAGCAATCTAGGCACCCATCTTTTTGCCCAAAACAAACTGGGATATGGCGCCGATCAGTCAGACAGCCGTGGTACGCGCTCTGAATTACTGAAGGAGGTGAAACGTTTTTTCCAACCTGAATTCTTGAACCGGATCGATGAGATTGTGTTCTTTCAACCGCTTACCGTTAACGATGTGAGACAAATCGCGGAATTGAAACTCAGTTCCATTTATGACTTGTTAGGGAACCAGAACAAGGAATTGGTCGTCCGGGAACCGGCTATGTTGGAACTGTGCAAGATCGGCTATGATTATGAATACGGGGCCCGAAACTTGGAAAGGGTTCTTCGCCGGCATCTACTGGATAAACTTGCCGGGATGGCTCTGAAAGAAGATTGGCCGCTGATCCGGTTTGTAACAGTGGATTGGGAAGGAGAAGATTTTGTCCTCCGTGGAACTCATTCTTCGGGACTCGAGGAAGTTCTACAATCGACGATTGAGGAACAGGATTATCTTGAAGAATAGCGGACATCTTGAGTCATGACTCTTTTGCGAAAGGTGCTGATCTTTCTTACTCCGGTTCTTCTGATCGTGGCCGGCCTTGAGTTCTTTTTTTACACCCAGGCAGACCGGCTGGTTCATCCTCCGCAGAAGGTAGAGTCCGTTGATCCCAAGGATCTGCTTTTGTCTGCAAATGAGATCCAGTTTCGTTCCAGCGAACATATGGATCTTCATGGTTGGCTGATTTTGGGGAAACCCGGATATCCTGCGTTGATTCTGGCGCACGATCACGGCTCGAACCGCGCTTTAACTCTGAGCAGGCTGGAAGGTCTCATTACGGGCCTCAATAAGCAGGGATACTTTATTTTCCTGTTTGATTTTCGCGGTCATGGAGAGTCCAGGGTAGCGAGCGCGCTGGGTTACAGTGAGGCCTCCGATCTGCAAGCGGCGCTGCAAGCTGTGCTGAAGTATAAACAGATTGGCCGCCGGATCGGAGTGCTGGGAGTAGGGATGGGTGCTGTGGCTGCTTCACGCGCTTTGCAATCCGTCGACGAAGTGAAGCTGGTCGTTCTCGATTCCATTTACGATAGTATTCCTTCCCGATACGCAGAAAGATTGGTGAAGGATTATCCGATTTTGGATTCTGCCCGGCCCGTGCTGAAAACAGGTTTTGATTGGAACCTTCGCTTCCTATTACGCGTTTCCACAACGGAGCTTCATCTGGATCAGGAAATGCCCCGCCTGTATCCGAAGACTCTTCTTTTTGTGGAAAAGAAACCCCCGCGCCCGGAAGTGGTGGCGCTTTACGAATCTGCCCGGGAACCAAAGGAACTTTTACAACTGGAAGAAACGGCTGCGGACGAGTTGATCGGTGATGCGCGGAAGATCTATACCGAACAACTCATCGAAAAGGTCGGCAAATACCTTCCTCCGGTAAGCAACGACAAGACCATTGAGCTGCCGAAGTAACATCGCATGAAAGAATGGGTGCTTATTACCGGCGGCGCCGGGTTCATCGGATCTCACCTCGCAGACTTCCTTCTTGCAAAAGACTATGCAGTGATCTGCATGGATAATCTGCTGACCGGTGATATTGCAAACATCAGTCATATTTACAACAGGGATTTCTTGTTCATCAAACATGATGTGACGCAGTTCATTTATGTGGACAAACCGCTGCGATACATTCTGCATTTTGCGAGTCCGGCATCCCCGGTGGATTATCATGAATATCCGATTCAGACATTGAAGGTGGGTTCGCTCGGTACCCACAAGGCGCTCGGTCTGGCCAAAGACCACAGGGCAACTTTTGTTCTGGCATCGACGTCAGAAGTGTATGGAGATCCGTTGGTCCATCCGCAAAGCGAGGAATACTGGGGAAATGTGAACCCGATCGGACCGCGTGGTGTTTATGATGAGGCCAAACGGTTCGCGGAAGCAATGACCATGGCGTATCATTTTTCCCACAAGATCGATACCAGGATTGCAAGGATCTTCAATACGTATGGTCCGCGAATGCGCATCAACGATGGCCGCGCAATCCCGACGTTTATCAGCCAGGCGTTGCGCGGCCAGTCGCTCACCGTGTTTGGCGCCGGCACCCAAACTCGTAGCTTCTGTTACATTTCCGATTTGGTGCAGGGGATTTACCGGCTCATGATCTCCAACTACAACGAACCGGTCAACCTGGGAAATCCGGTTGAAATGACCATTTTGGAAATGGCGCAGACTGTCCTGTCCATGACCGGCTCAAGATCGGACATTGCATTCAGGCCGCTCCCTGTGGATGATCCCAAGGTACGGCAACCAAACATCGAGCGGGCCAGAACGGTGCTGGGATGGTCTCCTGTCGTCGATCTGAAGCAAGGGCTTGGGGACACGATCGAATACTTCAAGCAGAAGCTGCAGAAGGATCCTTGAAGGTCAAAATACTTCGCGCATTCAGCGCTGCCGTCCTGCTGATTTTCTTCTCTTTTTTGAGTTTTCGTCTTATCAGTTGGTGGCAGCACCAGCAGAAGCGAAAGGCGCTGTTTGTCTATCTGCAAAAGGACAGTCCCGTTACCCGCCGCATTCCTGAAGACGCGCTGGTGTACGGTAATCTGTACGATCTCAAACGGGTTTATACCGGGTTGCAGGGCACCAGGCTCTCGGATGTGCTTGCGCACTGGCTGGACACGGGAATGTCCGGCAAGCAGGAAGCAAATCCTCTGATGGGCGGGATGATTGAGAAAACATTGCTCAATGTCGTTGGGGAAGAGCTTGGCTTTTGTCTTCTTCCTTCCGTCTCGCGCCGTCTGGATTTTCTTGCCGTGGCACGAATCGCTCCCGGCTCAGAGTTTCTTTTGAAACTCGCACTTGCTTCCACAAAGAACGCACGCAGGACAGACTTTCGAGGAGAAACCATTTACGCGTTCGATACGAAGAATCCCGAATATCCTGAAGTCTTTGTTTTTTTGGGTGAGGATTTTGCGTTTGCTGCAAGCGATCTGAACCGCATCAAGAAATCGATCCAGGGTGAAAGCGCCGGCCCGCTGTTCTTAAGGGAAAGAAAAGTAGAAGCGATTCCGGAAGACACGTTTCTGTTTCTACAATGCAATCAGCCGGATATCTCCATCCTGGCCAGCGGCGCCAGTCCCGCATTCCACCTGGTCGTCTCCGGTGAGGCCAGGATCGCAAGCCGGCTGCCCGATCTGACGTCCGGGCAGCAACATGTATTATTACTCCAAACCAATGTACCCGAAATCTTTGATCAGCCTTCTACGAGCTACTCCCTGCAATCGGTGGAAGGCAACCCCCTCACTACCATACTGCTCACTTTTGTCGACAGGAGGAATGCAAGACGATACTCCAATGCGGTTGCTGGAAGTTTGTCCATGAATGATTTTCCGGAATCGATCGAACCCTCTCCGCAAGGAGATCTCGATTGTCTCCGCTACCGCAAGAACAACGAAGACATGTACCTGTGTACGCGGAACGCAACGATTTTACTGGCTCGCGGAAAACTGAAGTTGCAAGACGCAGGCTCCGGATGGAAGGAAACGAAAAGCGGAGATCTGCCATTGACGCTCCGTGTCAAATTTCAGAACGAACCGATCCATGAATTTCTTTCGCTGGTGGAAGAAAAAGACTGGAGCCGTTTCCAGAACGCAAAGGAGTTCTATTTTCTGAGCTGCATCAAGCAAATTCTAGGAAGTGTGGACGGTTCTCATAACGAAATTTCCGCCGAAATCTACTGAAGAGCACCAAATATCAAATCACAAACTCCAAACAAATTCCAATTTACCAATGTTCCAAAGCCTCTGGAACCGGTGTTTGGAGCATTTGAGTTTGTGATTTCGAATTTGTTTGGAATTTGATGCTTGGGATTTGTGAATTTCTAGAGCCTCGCCACAATCGCATCCACGGCGCGTTCTATCGCTCCGGGCGGACCCAGCGCATCGACGATCGTTTGCATCTGCTCTTTGATCTTCTTTTGTTGAGACGGATCATCGAGGAACCGTAGGGCGTCTGCTGCAAGCAAAGCGGGATTCATTCTGCTCTGCATGTATTCCGGAATGCACTTCGTTCCCGCGATCCAATTGACCAGTCCGTAGTAGGGTACTTTCACCAGCAGCTTTCCCAGTTTCCAGGACAACGGGCTTACACGGTAGACAATAAAGAGCGGTGTCCCCAGGATCGCCGACTCGAGTGTACTTGTTCCGGAGGCGACCAGAAGGAGATGGCAGGCCTGCATCGCGGCGTAGCGGTTCTCAGTCACCACAGCGATATCAGACGGCACTGCATACCCGGATGCCTGCAAGGACGGAGGCCAGATCAAAACACTGTCGATGTTCCTGCTTTTACGGATCAGGGAAATTGTATCTACAAGGAGTTGAAGATGTCTGGACACTTCCACGTCCCTGCTTCCGGGCATGATGCCGATCAAAGGCCTTTCTGATCGAGGATATGCCGGCTGAGCGGCCGCTTCATTTCGCACCATCTCCACCAGAGGGTGTCCGACATAGACCACCCGGACTCCCGCTTTTTCATAGAGCTCCTTTTCGAATGGAAGGATGGAAATCATCAGATCGATGTGGTCCCGAAGAAAAAAAATTCGGTTTTTGCGCCAGGCCCAGATTTGTGGACTAATAAAGTAGAAGACCGGCACCCTGTGTTTCCTGAGAACGCGTGCCAACCGGAAATTAAAATCGGGAAAGTCGATCAGGACGGCAAAATCAGGCGATTCCGCTTCGATCCACGAACGAAGGCGTGAAAAGGCCTGGCGGAGATGCACGAGTTTCCCGAATACTTCAAACACACCGACCACGGATACGCTTCTGGAATCAAAGAGAATTTCTACACCGGAGGCAGCCATCTTGTGTCCGCCCATGCCGGCAAGACGGAGCGATGGAATGCGGCGTTTCAAAGTGGCGCCGAGTGCGCCGCCGTACAGGTCCCCCGATGCTTCTCCCGCAACGATCAGCGCTTTCATGCAGCGCTATTGTACAACGCTTGTGATGGAGAGGTGGATTTCCATCGCCCGCAAGGGGGGCGGCTACCGAGGCGCCGCCCCAGGAGGAGTAATTATTTCATTTATTTCTTTTGTAATTGCACGACGAGTCTGCTTTCTTTCCCGGTATCTACGTCCTGGCTGAAGCTTTCATAACCGGGACGCACCACTTCGACCTTATGCATGCCGGGGGGAAGAAGTACCTGAACTTCTCCAGAATTGTCCGTGTCCGCATTGCCATAATAGTTGCCGTCGATGTAAACGGTTGCGTCGCGCGGTTCCACCTGCAAAATGAACGCAGGTCTGTCTGACTGATACTGATTGTCGCGGTCATTATCAGAATCGGGCTCACGACCGGGCTCACCATACGGTTCTCGTTGTTCGTTTTGTTTCTGTCCTCCGCTGTATGGACGAGGGCTTCTATATTGATCGTCTTTGTGGCGATCCCGCAAGCCATAGTCATTACGCTCCAGTCGCATATCGCGTTCCTGAATCACATCGTCTCCGGGCTGCATTTGCACCTTGATGTGATAGTCGTTGCCAGGTAAAGCACGAACCGTTTCCACATACGGAACAAAGCCGCCTTCGCGGACCACAATACGATGATTTCCGGGTTCGACATTCAGACGCTGCCACCAACCGTCATAGTCATCTACAATGCCTGAATAACCCCCATCCACATAGACTTTGGCGGTTTTCGGCTTGATTTCAAGACGGATTTGACCGTATCCGTAACCGTAATAACTACCATAGCTATAGGGGCGATAGTAGTAGGAGGGGCCGTAATATCCGTTGTAGCCGAACGAATACGGATAATAGCCGTATCCCCCGAAACCATATCCCCCGTACGGTCTCCAATAGTAGGGTCGGTAGTGATGGTATCCTGAATGATACCCGAATCCCACGGAATAGCCGGTATTGGCTTCCGCCTTCTCCGTAAACACGGCGAATCCTCCAATCAAAATCAAGATCAACAGGGCATATTTTGTAAATCTCATAGGCGCGCTCCTTTCACAAGAATAATCCAAGCAATCTCTGTGCCACTTTTTCTTGAGGAGACAGATTCCTAAATGAGGCGGTTTTGCACGACAGGCGTACCGTAAAAAGGACAATCCGAGGGTAAACCACGGAGGCACAGAGGCACGGAGAAAGATTTGAAGTCTTATTTTTTCCCATCCCCTCTCGGTGTCTCCGTGCCTTCGTGGTTTCTCTTGATTTCCTGCCCGCCGATGATCGTCTTCATGACGTCTGCGGCGGTAGTGTTGTGGATGAGATGCCGGACAACTTGCTCTGCAGCCCTGTAGACGGGTGGAATCCGAACCGCGATGAGGTCAGCCAGTTTTCCCGCTTCCAGCGATCCGATCCGGTCTTCCATGCCCAAAGCTCTGGCGCCTCCCATGGTCAGGAGTTCCAGCATTTGTTCTTCGGTAAACACCTGTTTCCCCTGCCGGGACCGCTGCTGCAGCAGGGCGAAACGCGCTTCTTCAAACAGATCGAAGCGGTTGTTGCTGGCCGCGCTATCGCTGCCGATACCCAAACGAAAGTTGCGAGACGCGAAATCAGTGAGCGGAGCGATGCCGTGTCCGAATTTCGCGTTGGATTTCGGACAATGCGCAATCGAGACGTCATGATCTTTCAGGATCTGAATATCGTTTTGATCCACTTGAACTGCGTGAGCCAGCAATGGTCTGGTATCGAAGATCCGAGTTTCCGCCAGGTGAGAAACAGAGGTGTTTCCGAGGAATTGCCAGTCGGAAGCCCTTTGTTGAAGAAAAGTTCCGATACCTCCGCCGCGTTGCGCAATGAAGTCTTCTTCTTCCTTGCTTTCTGCCGCGTGAAAGCTGATCGGAATTTTGTCTGCTATTGCCCGGTCCGCGATCTGTCTGAACAGTTCAGGCCGAACGGTAAAGCATGAGTGCGGGGAGATCCCGATCCGAAGTCTGCTGCTTTCGTATTTTTTCCGGAAGCGCGGGTAGGACTCCTGCAAGCTGTTCCATGTTCGTTCAGCCTGCTCCTTTTCGACACCAAATACTTCCCAGTAAAAGATGCCGCGAAGGGGACTTTGTGCAAGTGTTTCCAGCGCCGGCTCCAGATCGCACATGTCGGCAACCGTGGTGATGCCCGCATTCAGTGATTCTTGAATTCCAAGCTGCGTGGAAGCAACGATGTCCTGCACAGTCCATTTCTGTAGTTTTGTTTCTGTCAACTTTCGGATCCATGGGAAGAATTCCAGTTCGTCAAACAAATTACGCATCGCCGTATACGCCAGGTGTGTATGGGCGTTGACAAGACCGGGCAGCAGACATGTATCAGGGAGAAAAATATCAGAATCAAGAAGCGGGCGGATGTTCCGGATGGCTCCGTGTTCGATCTCGATTGCGTGACGGTACAGCGGAGGCGAGGTGATCGGGAAGATCCATTCTGCCGCAAGAATCATATAAAGTACGGAGGGCTGCCCTCCAAAACAACAGAAGCGGTTAAAACAAATCTACGATGTCTACGATTCCCACGATCGCGCTATCGATGGGGCCGCGTTGCTGGTTCAAGGCATCGTTGGCGGCGCGTCCTTCTTGAACGATCAAGACCTTTTCCCCTGTTCCCGCTCCGACAGCATCAATTGCCAGGACAGGTTCTCCGATCGATTTGCCTTTTAAGTCAAGCGGTTGCACCAGCAACAGCTTGGCCCCTTCGTAGCGGGAATCTTTCTGTGTGGCCACAACGGTGCCGAGCACTTTCGCAATCGTCATTCTTCTACATCAAAATGATCCACGATGCCGGTAATTCCTGCATCGGTGGGTACTATTTCCGGTAGCATGGGGAAGGAACCTTCCTTTCCACGGACAAAGATAATTGTGTCACCTGTTCCCGCTCCGATCATATCCACCGCGACGAGCGGTTTACCCATCGGTTCGTTCGACAGTGAAATCGGTTGGACCACCAGAAGTTTTTTCCCTTCCAGCGCAGGTTCCTTGCGCGTACAAACAACCGTTCCGATGACTCTCCCCAGTTTCATATGTGGTCAATATCGACCGTGTCTACGACTCCAACAATCGCTGCATCGACAGGACAATCCTTTGTTGTGGTGGTCATCCGGGCAGAGCTTCCGCTAACAACCAGAACACGCTCGCTCGCCCCAGCATCAACGGTATCGACTGCAACAAGATAGTTGCCATAGGGTTTACCGTCCGGATCGAGCGGTTGGACAACGAGGAGTTTGAACGGAATCAAACGATCATCTTTCCGGGTGCAAACCACAGTGCCGATGATCCTGCCGATAATCATGCTGGAAGTAAGAACCTACTTGGGTGCTTTTCCAATCGGAAGAGTATCTTCCAGGCTTGGATGGGGACGGGGAATTACATGGACTGAAATCAGTTCGCCGACCCGGCGAGCTGCTGCTGCGCCGGCGTCAGTCGCTGCTTTAACGGCAGCCACATCTCCACGGACCAGGGCAGTTACGTAACCGGCTCCAATTTTTTCCCACCCGACGAGCGTCACTTTTGCCGCTTTCACCATTGCGTCTGCCGCCTCGATCATGGCAACAAGACCTTTTGTTTCAATCATGCCCAAAGCTTCACCCATCGAAAATCCTCCTTCATGCTCTTTCCCTGTGGGGATAAATTCTCAAAATCATATCAGATGCAGTTGATTTGTCAACGAAAAGCGGCTTTCAGCTTTCACCAAACCTGGAGCGGCGGGCCTCTGTGCCCGCCGGATTTGTACATTATTGTATCATTGACTACACGTGGCAATCCTATTAGAATACTGCTTTAATCTGTGAAGTTCCTTCCCGGGGATCCCCTGATTACTGGAAAAGGTAGACATTATGACAACAGCAACATCATCGGGAGTGGCCGTTAAGTCGCACACTCTCAAACTGTTAACTGACAAAAAGGTAGAGCTTTACAATATTACACAAAAGGTAAAAGATTTTGTGAAATCCAGCTCGATCCGTGACGGATTCTTGCTTGTAACGTCGCTTCACACAACCACAGCTCTTTTCGTGAATGAAATCCAGTCTGCTTTGCTTGAGGATATCAAGACGATTCTTCACGATTGGGTGCGTGAGGACAAACCGTGGAAGCACAATTCCCCGGAGTACTCGGACTGCGAAAGGCACAACGCAGGTTCGCATCTGCGCGCGATTCTGCTGGGGCATTCCTCTTCCTTGCTAGTTCAGGATGGGGAGGCGGCGCTGGGGGAATGGCAAAGTATTATCTTTGCTGAGTTGGATGGTCCGCGGGAGCGGGAAATCAGACTGCAGTTGATCGGAATCTGAATCTAACTGCCAAGCTTTTCGCCAACAATTCTCTGCGCGATCTTTCCGTCGATCTGTCCCCTGTATCGCGACAGCACTTCTTTCATAACGCGCCCCAGATCTTTCTTGTCCTTGGCGCCCAGCTCCTGGATCAATTCTTCGATGCGATTCCGGACCGCAGTTTCATCCAGTTCCGCAGGAGCAAATTCCTGAAGGATCTTCAATTCTTGCAGCTCCTTCGCTGCGAGCTCGGGACGTCCCCCTTTTTCATACAGATCGATTGATTCTTTACGCTTCTTGATGGCCCTCTGAAGAACCTGGATCGATTCTCCTTCATTCAGCGGCCCTCTCTTTTCGATCTGCGCGTACTTGAATTCGGAAATTAACATCCTTAATACGGATGTCCGGAGCTCGTTCTTCTCCTTCATGGAAGTCTTCAGTTCACTTTGCAGTTTCTCTAACACTTTTCTAACTTACCTCCGTGCTCTCAGTGCCCTCCGTGGTGCCTCTTCTCCAAAATTGAAATGGCAAGAAGTAGTATTGTATGATGAGATGATTTTTGCAAGGTAAACGGAGAAACCAAAGTGGAATCATTGTCTAAAGTAGATCCGCAAATCGCGGACGCCATTCAAAATGAAACGAGAAGGCAGGCGGAGGGGCTGGAACTGATCGCATCCGAAAATTTTGTGAGCGAAGCCGTGCTGGAAGCCCTCGGTTCTGTGTTTACGAACAAATATGCGGAGGGTTATTGTGGCAAACGTTATTACGGCGGTTGCCAGATAGTCGATGTCGTTGAGCAGCTTGCCATTGATCGCGCTAAGAAACTTTTTAGCCCCGATCACGTCAACGTGCAGCCGCATTCGGGAACGCAAGCCAACATCGCCGCATACATGGCGGTGATGAAACCGGGCGACACTCTCATGGGCATGGAACTCAGTCAGGGGGGACATCTTTCGCATGGGCACCCGCTGAATTTTTCTGGACTGTATTTCAAGGTGGTCAGCTACGGTGTGGACCGCGAAACGGAGCGGATCGATTTTGATCAAGTAGAGAGGGTTGCAAAAGAGCATCATCCCAAAGTACTCATGACCGGCGCCAGTGCATACTCGCGTGTGATCGATTTTGCGCGATTCAAACAGATTGCCGATGAAGTGAGTGCGATCCTGATAGCGGACATCGCACACATCGCCGGGATGGTCATTGCCGGGATCCACCCATCGCCGGTTCCTCATGCGGATATTGTGACCACTACAACTCACAAGACGCTTCGAGGTCCGCGAGGCGGAATGATTCTCTGCAAGGAGGTCTATGCAAAAAACGTGGATCGCGTTGTGTTTCCAGGCGGGCAGGGAGGCCCGCTCGTGCATGTAATCGCCGCGAAGGCGGTGTCGTTTCTGGAAGCGCTTCAGCCGTCCTTTGCCGAATATCAGAGGAATATTGTAGCCAATGCAAAGGTCCTGGCGGAAGCGCTTGCCTCAGAAGGACTACGAATTGTCACAGGCGGGACGGACAATCATCTGTTTCTACTGGACCTCACGCCCGTAAATCTCACCGGAAAGGAAGCGGAAAAGATTTTGGGAGAAGTGGAGATTACTGTAAACAAGAACACGATACCGTTTGATACCAGGAGCCCGATGGTGTCCAGCGGGATCCGGATTGGAACACCCGCGTTGACAACCCGCGGTATGGGCACAGAAGAGATGATTCGTATTGCGCATTTGATCGCGTCCGCGCTAAAAAACAAGGACAATGAATCGGTCAAATCCGACGTCCGCAAACAGGTCCACTCCCTTTGTTCCGATTTCCCACTATACGCCAACCGTCTGAGATGAAGCACGGAAGCACGGAATACACGGAATTCGGAGGAATTATTTCCTACCTTCCGTGATTTCCGTGTTTCCGTGCTTAAAATTTCTATGAAACTCGAACCGGATTACATCTTTGGACCGAAAGGGCCACTCTCCAAGAA
>CAZDDB010000023.1:17078-21641 GCA_964504105.1 uncultured Acidobacteriota bacterium | reverse complement strand
GATTTCCAGTTTGGCGGAGACATCACGTTGGATCCAACCAGAAGCAACGCGGGTGTCTCGGATGGGAGAGGCATTGCGCCCATGGAACGCGCATAAGCAGTGGATCCGGCGGCTGTGGAGACCAGCACTCCATCGCCAACCAATTTTGGGAGACGCACTTCGCCATCGACTTTCACTTCGATCCAGGCTGTCTGACTGGAGGCACGTTCCACCCATGCGTCATTGAAGGAAAGGGCAGTTTTCCATTCTCCGTCCTTGTCCAGCGATTCCACATACAACAAGGGCATTTGCCGCAGCACCAGATCCTGCGGTGGAAACGTTCCTTCCAATATCTCCTGGGCGTCGTTCATGAGAAATCCAAGGTGACCTGCGTTGATTCCAAAGAACGGAATTCGCAGCCCCCAATATTTTTGGATTGCGTGAAGCATGGTTCCGTCCCCGCCAATTACGAGAACCAAATTCGGATTTTCGGAACCGCGATAGCCCGCCAATCTCGAAGACCAATCAACTGCTTTGGGATTTCGTTCGTCCGCTACGATCAGCACCTGCGGATCTTGTAGCGCAAAGTTCGTAACTTTGTTTGGAATTCTTCCGCGATACAGGCCGTAGCGTTCAATATATTTGGCTACTTCGGCAGTCACCAACCCGGAGATCGGCTCCCGGTGGAATAATTTTTCCCGAATGGTTGCGCTTGACCCTTCGGAATTCAATCGAATCAATTTGTGCAGAGGGGGTAAGTCCGCAGGATCCAGGCCTGCGCCCCCGCGAGTAACGACTGCAAATCTGTATTCCTCCCAGAGTCGCCTTCCATCTTCCCAAGCCTGATGAACAAATGATTGCTGATTTTTTCCTGACTCAATCAAGTCTGTGCCGACCACATGCCAGACATCACCCCGCTCAGCAAAACGTTCTTGCAAAAGATGTGTGCGCGTAAACGTGGCTTGCTCCAGATCAAAAAGGTCCACTTGAACGCCCTTTAATCCGCGGAAAGTCAGGTCCGTCATGGTGGCCCGGTAAATGGAATCCACATCGTTCACCATGATCTTATCCGGACGTGGACCATGAGGCACCACGTACACTTCATCGAAATGACGTGAAAGTTCTTCCGCAATCCGCCGGTGATGGACTCCCGGCGGATTGAAGCTTCCTCCGAATACTGCGATCGTCTTGTTCATGGATGATGCGCTCCAACAACACTTGCCGTTGCAAGTTTGAGATAAAGTTGTTCCTGCAGATGAACCATTTCACGGATATCAAATTCATGCTGAAGTTGCCGGGAAAGGACGGGGTCCACTTTCCAGTTCTCTTTTAGCGCCTGAACGATTTTCGCGGCGAAATCGCGCGGATCGCGCGGCTCAGCCAGCGTCCCGTTGCGTCCTTCAAAGATGATTTCGCGATTCCCATCCACGTTGCTGGCAACAACGGGAACGCCTGCGATTCCCGCTTCGGGAATCACGCGCGGCAAACCTTCCCAGAGCGAAGTCAGAACCAGGACATCCAGGTTCGCGAGAATTTCCGGCACATCGCGTCTCCAACCGAGATGCCGGAAAGAACGGGGATATTTCATTTTTGCAACGCTTCGCATCACTGCATCAGCCAGATCGCCGTCACCAAACAACAAGAATTTCACATTCGAGTTCTTTCTTGTCACGAGATCGGCAGTCTCCACAAAAGTAACAGGATCCTTTTGGAGTTTCAAACAGGCGATCATGCCGATCGCTTTTTCGTTTGGGGATACGCCGAGCTGCTCTTCCCGAAACGAATCGCTCCGCCTGGCCTGCAACAGGGGCTCTATTTCTACTCCGCTGCGGATCAGCGATGCGCTGCATTTCTGAATCAGATCCAGTTCTTCGGCCCGTTTCCAATTCTCGCGGGAGACAAATATGAGATGGTGCGCGCGGCGGCAAGCTTCCCGCTCCAGTGCAACGTAAAGACGGAACACACCGGGGTTTTGAAAACGGTGAAACCCGAATCCATGATACGTATGGATGATGACTGGTACGTTCAGAGCGGACGCGGCCAGTCTCCCCAGGATTCCGGCCTTGGAGCTGTGTGTATGAACAATGTCCGGTTGTAGTTCTTTTAGCAGATCCCGAAGCTGATTGTACGCGTGGAAGTCCGCAACAGGTCGAATTTCACGGCTCAGATCGGATGAAAACCGGAGATCCACATCTTTTAGCCGGTGGACTTCATCATCGAGCATGCCCCCGGGGCCGGAAATCAAATGGACGTCAAACAGCGAACGGTTCAAATTGGAAACCGTATACAGAGTGTTCTGCTGAGCCCCGCCCAATTCGAGCTTCGTGATGACGTGAACTACGCGCAGTCTGGCCATACTGAAAAAGTTTATCACGCAACAGCTTCCGGATGTGTTTAGCTTTTCCCGGCATGAATTTTCTGGATGATATCGAAATGGAGATCGCAGTGCTCCAGAGATGCTCCATGATGAATGGAACAGGATGCAATGAGCAGATCCGATGCGGGAACCGTCTTTCCGGCCTTTCTGCATTTTTTTGCCAAATCAACGGAAAGCGCCCAAACTTCATCGCCGATAGGCAGACAAGGAATCTCTCGCTCCAGCTCCGCCAACTTTCTTTTCTCGTATTCGCCGCGCGCGCCATTCCATAATTCGAGCCGGACAAAGTCGCACCACACAGCCTCGCCCGCCAAGATGACCTCTCTTACCCGTTCTCGAACATCCACCCGTCCTCCCGCCCGCAAGGCTTCTACCCAACTCGATGTGTCAACCAGGGTCATCTTGTTCTGAACCATTATTTCTCTTTCCGAGTTTGCTGAAGCTCTTCAGGGGTCATGAAGTCTTTAAACGTCCCAAGCAGTTTGGCTACTTGTGCCAGCCGCCGCCTTCGGTTAAAATCCCTAACCGCTTTCACCACTGCTTCTTTCTTGGTCTTTGCTTTGGTCTGTCGAATCAGTTCTTCCAACTCTTCCGTTGGAATATCAATCGTTGTTTTCATGATCCTAAGATAGCATAATTTGGATTCTACTTCCAGCTAAGTTATCTTCCATTATAGGTCACAATGGAAGGTAAATCCCGATCAATAAATGGAGATTCCACGACCGACTCTTTGGCCGAAGGGGATGGGGAAAAACCGTTTCCGGCTACTAGGTCTTCTTCAGCAGGGCAGTACGCGTTTGACCCCTTCGATCGATGAAACCCTTCCGTTTTTCGACTTCCACCCATAGAATGAGTCTATCGGTTCCAATTCAACACCTGACGAACCGCATCAAGTGCATGGAAGAGGTGGGAATCCCTGTGACTGATAACGGAGGAAACGGTGGAATAAAAACATCTACAGTCCCGCTGCCGGATGCCGAGCTTCCGTCCCTTTTCGAGCGCGATCCGCGGCGCGCGTGGGAACTGTTCAACGAAAGATATGCCGATGTAATCTTTTCCCATTTGCAGCGGCTCGGCTTTGACTATGATCAGGCAATGGACCGTTTTGTTTACATTTGCGAGAAGTTGTGCGAGCAAGACTTCCGCAGGCTGAAATCGATCCGGTATGCAGGCCGCTTCGGAGATCTGAAGCCGTGGATCCAGACCGTAGTGAAGCGCTTGAGCATCAACTGGGCCTGGTCTGTGAACGGAAGAAAAAGGCTTTTGAAACCGATCCAAAGACTGCCCCTGCAGGAACAGCGAATTTTCGAACTCTATTTCTGGAAGGGCCTTCTTCCCTCCGTTATCCAGGAGCAAATTCAACTCGAACAAAAACAGATCAGTCTTCCGGAAGTTTTTGAAGGTCTGGAACACATCTTTTCCGTGTTGAGCCAAAAGAAGCTTTGGAGATTGGTGAGTAATCTGGTGAGAATTCGGAGGGAGCTTTCCCTGGATGCTGTTGATGATGAGACGGGAATCGGGTTGGAACTCGTAGACAGGAAGGCAAATCCGGAAGAAACCCTCATGGCAAAAGAGGCGGAGGATCGAATGAATCGGGTTCTGAATGGCCTTTCACCCAGGGAGCGTCTCCTCATCCAGTTCCGGTATCAAGAAGGGATGGGGGTCAAGGAAGTGGCCGAAATGTTGAAAGTCCCTGAAAGGGATGTGAGAAATGAACTGAAATCCGCGCTGGCTCATTTGAGAGCGATCGCCGGTTCCAACTCGGAGATATGAAATTGTCTGTTTGAAAAGGAAATAGGAGGTACAGTTGAAGCAGAACGAGTGTCTGGAACAGGGAGATCTAAATCTTTTTCTAAATCATCAGCTATCCGGTGTTCACCGTGAAGAAGTCGAGTTCCATCTAAGTCTGTGTTCTGCTTGCCGGCAGATGCTGATTCAATTGTTTGAGAACTCCAAACCGGAACCGCAGGCGACTCCGATACCCCGGCGGTTAAAAGCCAGAGTACTCAGGATTCCCGATCAGGGCAGTTTTCCCGTGAGAGCGTTTCTATTCGACTTCCGGCGTCGCATTGCAGTTGTGCTGGCTACCGGTGCGCTAGCGGCGATTGGCCTTGCCGCTTATCTTCTGCTGGGCGAGCCCCTGGGAGTTCGACCAGTGCCACAGACGGACGTGTTTCGAAACGAGAATGCCTCACTCGCAAATCCCA
>CAZDDB010000023.1:12149-17068 GCA_964504105.1 uncultured Acidobacteriota bacterium | reverse complement strand
CGCTCCCAAGAAAGATACGAACCTCTCGGGCACTGCTATTGAGTTTCAATGGAGTAAGCTTGCTGAAGCTGAAAGCTACGTCTTTACTCTGCTGGATGAAAAAGGGAATATCTTGTCCCAGACTTCTACAAAAGAGACGCGGCTGACCTTACAAACTTCCGCTCTTCCAATTCAGGCGAACAAACAGTATTTTTGGTTTATCCGGGCAAGTTCCTCACGCGGGGCTCGGACGGATTCCCAGATATCGAACTTTCGATATAATGGGAAGTAGGTTTTTCGCACCGCTCTTCGGGCGATGGCGTGCGCTGCAAGTGGGGAATCCCGTTGAGCCCGACAAGATCCAAACGAGTTCTCTTTGCCGGTATCGGCCTTGGACTGATCGCAGTTCTGATTTTGTTGCGAGAGCCACTGGCCTACATCTTCTTTCAGCAGGCCATCGAGGCGAAGAAACAGTGGCAGTTGCATCAGGCTGTCCGTTTTCTTGATTGGTCTCTTGTACTGAATCCTGGCCGGTTGGAAACGAGGTTCCAAAAAGGAATCTGTCATCAGCTTACCGGTGATTTCATCTCATCTCAAAAACAATTCGATCTTCTGCTGAGAAGCGGAATCGCGGATGCGCGATTGCGTGCCGACGTTTTGAATGCAATTGCAGTCAATCAATTTCATTCCAATGAACCGGACCGGGGGATTGAATCGCACAAGGAAGCGCTTCGCCTTGCGATGGAATTGGAAGACCGCCGGATCGAAGCTCAGGCTTTGACCGGTTGGGGCCGTATTTTGTACCACTTCAAAGGTGACAGCACGAAGGCTCTGGAGTATTTCCACCAGGCCTTCCAGATAGGGCGGGATCTGCACGATCAAAAGATCCAGGCGGATGCACTGAGGCATCTCGGAGTCGTGTACTTCTGGCATAAAGGAGAATTGGAACGTCCGCTATCCGGGTATTTCAATCCCGCCCTGGATCTATATAAGCACATCCATGATGTTGGCGGCGCTGCGATCACTCTATCCAACATCAGTTTGATCCATTCCGTCAACGGAGATCTGTTTCAGTTTCAAAAGTTCCAGCGGGAAAGCATGGAGATCCGGCTTCGAATCGGAGACATGGCCGGCTTGAGCGATTCGTATCTTCAATTCGGAAACTTCTACAGTGAGTTGAACCCGGCGAAAGCAACGGACTATTACTTGAAAAGCATGGATCTGAGCCGAAAGATCGGATATCGCCTGACGGAGCACGAAGCGCTGTCTCTTCTTGCAAATTCCTACTTCCGCCGTGGCGATTTTGATAAGTCGATTGATTTACTTCATACATTGACGCAACAGGAAAAAGACAACCCTATGCTTCTGAAGTATGTTCTTGCCGGCCTGGCTCGATCGCATCTTCGTAAAGGAGAACCGGTGACCGCACTTCAGTCAGCCGGTCAAGCCCTGGAAGTCGCTCGCCAAGCCCCGGATCCGAGATTTGCCATGGGGATGCAGCTGATCAACGCAGAAATCTACATGAACCTTGCCGACTTCAGCAGCGCGCGAGAATCCGTCAGGAATGCGGAAATGCTTCGTCAAATCCACCCGTCAAAATATTTCCCTCTGGAGGTACAGATCCGGCTTTTATCGGCTGATCTGATGGAACATCAGAACCGGCCCGCGGAGGCGTTGATGCAATTGCTGGAAGCCGCAGAAATAGAATCGCAACTTTACGACTCCGCGAATAACGCATTCTTTCAAGTTCAGGATCGCCGCCTTTACGATCGCCTTTTTCCCCTGCTTTTTGAGAAGTTGAGAGACAATGACACCGCCTTCCGTCTGCTGGAGCAACTTCGATACCGGTCTTTCCGGAATTTGATGGTACGGGTGAGTGATCGGGGGACAAGAGCCCCGGCCCCAACGGCGCAGATGGAAGAACTTTTGAAGCGTGTGGAAGAGCTGACATCGAAGTTGAAGGAGGAGGATCGGCCTGAATGGAGGAAAGAGCTGCGAAAAACATATCACGAATATGAGGATCTGGTTCTGAAATCGGAACTTGAAGATACGCAGTACCATCTTGTCCATCGTGTTCTTCCCGCTTCTTTGCAGGAAGTGCAGAGAAGGCTCGATCCGGATGTTGCCTTGATCGAATATGTCCTGGCAGACGATCGATTGTACGTTCTTGCGGTAACAAGCGCCCGAGTCGAAAGCATGGCTTTGCCGGTCACCGAAAAACATCTTGACACCAAAGTGCGGCTGTTCCGTTCCTTGATCTTTGAAAATACGAACGAAAGAGAAGCCGCCTGGCGGCCGGTGTCGGATGATCTCCGCAAAATCCTGATCCGTCCGCTGGAGGAAGCGGGAATGCTTCGCGGAATCAAGCGTCTTGCGCTTGTTCCCTGCAGTCCGCTGCATGATCTTCCATTTGCCGCGCTGAGCAGGGAAGAAAAGGGCGATCCGGTTTATTTGATCGAAGACTACACGATCTTTCATGTCCCATCGGCAACATATTTGACTTTTGCTCCGCAGGGCTCTACAGAAAAAGTGTTCGGACGCATGATCAGTTTCGGACTGAATCAGACGGGCGATCCACAATTGCCGGTCCTGCAATTCGCGGTTGAGGAAGCTGAGAAGGTGGCCCACATTCTTGGCGGCGAGGCGCGCTTGAATCAACAGGCAAGCGAAACAGAGCTGAAGAAGCAGGCGGATCGTTTTCGGCTAATCCATCTGGCTACCCACGCGGTTTCCGAACCGCAGATGCCATTGTTGTCCAGACTCAAACTTCACGGCACATCACAGGATGATGGAAATCTCACGATCCGGGAGATCCTGAACCTGCGTCTCGATGCGGACCTGGTCACTCTTGGCGCTTGCCGGACCGGTCAAAGCTTTTCCCGCAGCGGAGAGGAACATCTGGACACGGATCGCATCGGCTTGATTGAAGCGTTTCTATACTCAGGCGCTCGAAATGTCCTGGCCAGCCTTTTCCCGATCCAGGATCAAACTACCACCCTTTTCATGACAACCTTTTATAAGAATCTGAAACTTGCCGACATCGATGAAGCGCTCGCGCGTACCCAGAGGGCGATGATTCGAGGCGAATTATCTTCCTCACGGGACAACTCGCGCTTTCAACTCAGTCACCCACGCTACTGGGCCCCATTCATCCTGGTTGGCGCTTCAGATCGCCAGGAATGAGAGGGCACGTTCGCCGGTTGTAGCGCCGGCGTCCCCGCCGGCCTGCACAAACATTTGGGAATAAGCCTTCCCTATGCGAGCGGCGGTTCCAGTTGCCTGCGCTCCACACAAAAATGTCTGTTGTGACTTATTAGGACGTCGATTCAACGAAACTGAGGAGGCAACGCCATGACCAAGAAGGGCATTGTTATTTTGAAACTCTTTACCCTGGTTGCGACTTTATTCATCGCAAATCAACTCTGGGCGGTCATTGGAGACGCAGAAATCCAGGTGACCGATGATGCCGGAAATGGCGTACCAGGCGCAACAGTAACTCTTTTTCCGCCAGGAGAAACGCCGGTAACGGCACAAACGAACGATCAGGGAATCGTAAATATCAAAATCGAGGAAGGAACGTACGAAGTTGAAGTCGTATTCGATCATCAGAAAGAAAGGGGCACGATCACCGTTCCTGGAAAACTGACGATCACCGTTCCTCGAAAAGTATTCCCTGGCGAGCCTCCCGTTTCCCTGCCTTCCAACGTACAGATTGTGCCGTCGGTCGAATCACTGGACGATGTAACCAGAACAGCTTCCAGCAGCACAATTACTACAACCGTGCGAGATTCATCCGGCAATGAAAGTACGACTACTTCAACGGAAAACGCAGATCAAAATGTGCTCGACAAAGCAAACGCAGCTATCGTTCAAGCCCTCGACATGAACATCGCCGGTGCAGAAGTGAACATCGGTCTGGGGAGCTACGGAGGTTCCGCATACGGCAACCGTGCGATCGATCTGAGAAACCGGCCGTATCATCCGACTGCTTACAAATCGTCCTGGGGAGGTTCCGGCAATGGGGCTGGAAGGAAAATGTTTTATCCCTCCGTTTCTTTCATGATCGGAAGAGCAGATTTGGATCTGGAGTTTCTTCCCTCAGCAAATCCGTCCGCGGCTCGCCGGTTTGAGGGAGACGGTTTGGTTCTTGGAGGCGGGTTCCATGCCCTCTTCTTTCTTTGCGGCGACTGCGGCTGGTATGCCGGGGCAGACTACAACTATGAAAAGATTTCCGATTTGAAGACAGACATCAATCCGTCTTTCGTACCCGCCGACGCCATTTCCATCACCGAAGAGGGGAATTTCGACTATGAATCTCACCGGATTCAGGGAATCGTAGGTTACAACTTCGCGCACGCAGCACCGTATGGCGGAATTCGAGGCAGTTTTCGAAAAGCCACTTTGGATTTGAATAACGAAGCGGATTTCTCATCGCGGTTTCCCGGATTTACAGTGATCTCCGTTTTGGCCTTTACAGAAGAATTGGAAGAGAACACGGTGGAAGGTGTTGCCGGGATCGATTTCCGTTTCGGCCATTTTGTTACCGGAGTTGAAGGGAGTTTTGACGCGAATAACTTCCGGGTACGATTCCGGGGAGGATTCGGATTCTAAGCTACTAATAAATTCGAAGAGAGGAACCCGGCATAGTAGGCGGCACAATGTTTGGAAAGCTGAAACCAATCCTTTTAATCCTGTTGTTACTGGTTCCTGGTCATTTCTTGTTTGCTGATGAGGATCCGGTCAGCGCCATTGCAAAAGAAATGGAAGCGGCATACCAGGAAGCGTTAAAGGCGATTGAAGATTGTGATGAAGCAGCTTTCCAAAAAGCATTGCAGAAGCTGGTGGAGGCCCGCGCGAGGGCAGCCAGGATTGTGGAAACAGCAAGCGAGCAGGTGGATATCCTCAAGGCCCTTGGGGTAGATCCCAGCTTGGGCCTCAAA
>CAZDDB010000023.1:10340-12139 GCA_964504105.1 uncultured Acidobacteriota bacterium | reverse complement strand
AAACGAAGATTGATGTTCCAGCGGACAAGCTTCCTGATTGGATGCAAACGGACCCACCGCGGGACAGCCGGGATCAGATCCTGAAGGATGTCAAAGGCACCTACGATATAGCAACAGCAGCAGAGCGATTGGCTCAGGAGAACTCCATCACTTATGATCAGTCAGCCCCGAACGAACTAGTAACTCTTGCAAGAGATGCCGGACTCAGCGGTCAGGAGGCAATGGCAGCCGCCCGCGAGATGCAACAGCGGTTCACAACTTTCGCGGATCCTCAAAACATCCCTTATACCGATCGATCCAGTTGCTATGAGTATGTGCAACTGGCAGGTTGGTTCGCGGGAAAAGGTGAAGGAAGTCTCTACAACACATCGAACAGCATCAGCAGCGTGATTGACCCGGCAACCATGCAGGAATGGGACGGCGAATCTGAGATTCCCCGCGGGAAAGTGATTGTTGGAACACTCCCTGGATTTCTAGGTGGGCAAGGTAGCGATGGAACCTACCATTTTGGAGTCTCACTGGGAAATGGAAAGGTTGCGAGTAATCATGGAAGTGGACCTCAAATTGAAAAGGTGGGTGATGTTTTTTGGGGCTTCGGGTATAGCTGGTTTGGGAAAGTTGTTTATGGTGATTTCATACACTACGAAAAAGAAAAAAGCGCTGCCCAAGCGGTTGGCACCGGTTGCGCCAAACCAACGCCAAAATCCGGAAAAGAATTTGATGTCTGGCTTCAGCTCGCGTTAGGAGGTCTGGATCTAAACGGACTGGGACAGCAGATGCAGGCCGCGTCGAAGATGATGTCAGCGGTCGACGCAAAAATAGCGGAACTGAACGCGCTCTGGAACGAAAAATGTAAGAAGCGGCCGACAACGGGGCCAACGGGAACAAGCACCATTGGCTCCGGCGCGCCTGCCTCTCTCACTACTTGCCTGCCGTGTATTGAGATTGCAAGAATGCTGTTGAATGCTCAAAGAAAACTTGCCGGCATGGAAGCTCAACTCAAAAATATCGATTCTCAGATCAACTTCTACAATGATGCAGAAAAGAAAACATCTGACTTACTTCGCGATGCGCAGAATGCTTTTGACAGAAATCTAAAAACCGAAGCTTCCTCAGCCGATCCTGAAACGAAGAACAAATATAGCTCGCACTATACGGAGGGCGGACAAGGCGAATCGATTATCACTTATCCGGACGGCCGGACAGAAACGAATACCTGGAACAGCCGTCACATGTCTCTGTTGAAGAAGAACCTGGATGTTCTCAATGAACGCGTAACGGATGTGCAGAATCGCCGTTCCGATTTGCAGAAATCCAGGACGGATTTAGAAACCGAGATTTCACAAACGAAAGCGGAAATAGAAAAGTTGAAAAAAGATCTTGTGGATTGCATCAGAAAGTATTGTCAGGCACAGCGAGTTACGCTCGTTTTTGATCGTGGCGATTGCAGCTTTGGCGGTGGCATAATCACCGTAGATCTTGGAACTCCGCCACCGACAACACCGCCGACAACTCCACCAACCACTCCCCCACCGACCCCACCGATAACACCGCCACCGACAATACCGCCAACGACTCCGCCAACCACACCGCCGACTCCGCCCACCGCTCCGCCAACAGTCCCGCCAATCACTCCGCCACCGAGTACTCCGCCAATCACACCATCAACCACGCCGCCGCCGATCACACCGCCAGAAACTCCGCCGAGCACTCCGCCGACACCACCGATAACACCGCCAACAACGCCACCAGAAATTCCGCCGACTACACCGCCGGAAACTCCGCCGAGCACTCCGCCG
>CAZDDB010000023.1:5311-10240 GCA_964504105.1 uncultured Acidobacteriota bacterium | reverse complement strand
CCCGAAGTACCGACGATTATTATTTTCATCAAAGCAGAAGAAACGGTGACTCAGGGGAATACGACAATCACTCAGGCGGTCCCGCTTGCGCAAATCAAATTAGTTACATCGCCGCCTCCTGTAACGCAGGCATCTAGTGAAGATGATACCGGATACGATGAAGATCCGACGTACCCGGAAAAGACATCTGACGGAAAATTTGAGTTGATACCAAACCTGAGCTACAAATACACTGTCCCTGCCGGCAGGACTCCGGCTATTTCCAAACTTCCTGTAACCGGATCAGCTTTTCAGCGGCAGGAAGTTACATTAGATTTGACCCCGCGGGAGAGCATCATCATCGGCTTTGTCATAGATCCTGCAATGCGAGAACCCACTCAACCGGATGAATATTTGAATGATGAGTTGCGTGTGCACGTTACACACTCGTTTCCACTTCAGACAAATCTGATTGTGGCTCTGCGCGTTCCAACGAATATTGCGGAAAAGATCAAAACGATCATTTCAACTCTTGCAGGTGTCGAATACTCCGAACCGGATCCCTGCCGCGGCGCCAAGGAATTTCCGAGCGACCCTTACTTCCTTTCCAAATCCTCATGGAAACAAAACTATGACGACCAGTGGGCGATCAAGCGTGTCGGCTTTACCCTTGATCCAGGGTCTCCCTGGAGCATGAAAGTAAAAGGAAATCCGGTAACCGTCGCAGTGATTGATACAGGGCTCGATTGGAATCACAAAGATATCTCCTGGAGCAATCTCTGGAAAAATGAAAAAGAAATTCCTGAAAACGGAATCGACGATGACAAGAACGGATATGTGGATGATTACATCGGCTGGGACTTTTTCCAGCGCACCGGCGCGCCCTGGGATCAAAGCGGTCATGGCACATTTGTCACCGGCATCATCGCTGCAACCCAGAACAACGGGGCCGGCATCGCGGGAATCAATCCGCACGCAAGAGTCATGGTACTCAAAGCGCTCAACTCCTTTGGGCACTCGCGCGCATCGTATCTTGCGGAAGCGATTACGTATGCGGCAAACAAAGGAGCGAAAGTGATGAACCTCAGCGCGGGTGGTCCGATTCTGACGCGCACCGAACAGATGGCGGTAGATTATGCTTATTCCAAAGGCGCCGTTGTGGTGGTGGCCTCCGGTAACGAAGCCTCCGATATCAGCAACGTGAGCCCCGCGGGTTTGAGAAATGTTCTTACAGTTGCTGCCAGCGATATCAGCGACAAGAGAACCGTCTACTCAAACTGGGGCGCCGGAGTGGATCTCATCGCACCCGGAAACGATGTATTAAGCTTGCGTGCAAGACGAACCGATCTGATGCGCGATGTCACCGGCGCCCGCTACACGGCCGGTCAAGCCTATGTGGGTGAGGATAAGCGATACTATCGCGCAAGCGGCACTTCCTTCTCCACGCCAATCGTTGCCGGCGCGGCGTCCCTTCTGTTTGCGTTGCGGCCGGAGCTGACGAACCAGCAAGTGGAACGAATGCTTCTGCAATCAGCGAAAGACATCGATGTTCCCGGAAAGGATCAGCATTCGGGATATGGACTGCTGGATGCAAGGGCGGCGCTATCCGCTGACCCGAGCTTCTTTATTGTTCCCGAAATCACTGGAGTCAATGTAGTCGCTGCGGGAAACCAGCAAAAAGTGCAGGTCATGGGAACTGCTGATGCTGATCGCTTCAAGAAAGCTCATCTCGAAATCGGAGCCGGAAGCAACCCGGCGCAGTGGAAATCCGTTTCTCAGGATCTGATCAGTCCTGTGCGGAATGGCGTTCTGGGAGAAATCCCGGCTTCTCAGTTTGCCGGATCAGTGGAGTGGACCATCCGTGTGGTAGTCGAACACCAGAACGGGCGAATGCGCGAAACCTGGTTCAACTTGAAACTGCAATGAATCAAGCGCATGCTCTTTAGATAGAGCAGCCATGTCACTTTCACCGGGCGCAAAGCTGAGTCACTTTGAAATTCTAGCGCCGCTCGGCGCCGGTGGTATGGGGGAAGTCTATAAGGCAAGAGACACGCGACTCGACCGGCTGGTTGCCATCAAAGTCTTGCCGGCGCAGTTCCGGCAAAACCAGGAACTTCGTCTCCGGTTCGAACGCGAGGCGCGCACCATTTCCAACCTAACTCATTCCAACATCTGCGCTCTCTACGATATCGGATACGAAAACGAAACGGACTTTATTGTGATGGAGTTTCTGGAGGGAGAGACTCTTGCGAATCGTTTGCAAAAAGGGGCTCTGCCGTTTGCTCAGGCAATCAGTTATGCGATCCAGATCGCGGATGCTCTCGCGAGAGCGCACAGGAAAGGGATCATCCACCGGGACCTCAAACCGGGGAACATCATGCTAACGAAATCAGGCGCGAAGTTGCTGGATTTCGGTCTGGCTAAATTTCAAGCGCCTCCCAGGGAAAGAGAAACACTTCTTTCCTCAGCTCCGACAGGTGAGCTCACAACTGAGGGGACGATCCTTGGAACTCTTGGTTACATGTCGCCCGAACAACTCCAGGGAAAGGAAGCCGACTTCAGATCTGATCTCTTTTCATTGGGAGCGGTTCTGTACGAAATGTTTAGCGGGAAACGGGCTTTCTCGGCGGATAGTCAGGCAAGCCTCATTGCGGCGGTTCTCTCCTTCGATCCCGATCCGATTTCAAAGTTGCAACCGGAATTGCCCATCGCGTTGGACCGGATCGTTCGTACCTGTCTGGCCAAGGACCCGGAGGACCGCTTTCAAACGGCTCACGACCTCCTGTTGCAACTGAAATGGATGTCCGAAGAATTCTCGCGAGCTACGCAGCCGGTTCCTGTGCGAGCTCAGTCAGCTCGGATCAGTCAGGAAAGAAAGAGGATCTCAACCGCGTGGATCGCCGGCGTCTTGCTCTTGGCTCTTCTTCTAGCTTCTACTCTATTCGTAATTCCAAAACTCCGTTCCAAACCCATCCGCGCCGGGACGGTGCGATTTGCGGTCGACCCGCCCGAAGGAGTTACGATCGAATCAGGTCTGGCTGTGTCACCCGATGGGCTCTCGCTCGTTTTTGTGGGCCGGGAAAAAGAGGAAAAATACCTGTGGCTCCATCCGCTCAATTCCATCGACAGTAAGCGATACCCGGGGACCGAAGGCGCTTCGTTTCCTTTCTGGTCTCCTGATAACCGTTTTGTCGGTTTCTTTAGCGGTGGAAAACTCAAGAAAATAGAGGTGTCAAGCGGTTCCGTGCTTCCCATTTGCGATGCCGAACAGGCCAGAGGGGGAACATGGAACCGGGAAGGGATGATCCTCTTTTCCCCTCATCTCTTTTCCCCCATTTTACGCGTTTCTGACCGGGGCGGGCAGCCGGTCGAAGGCACTGTTTTCAAAGAAGAGGAAGCGAGTCACAGACATCCGGAATTTCTTCCGGATGGCATTCACTTTCTCTATTTTTCCGCAAGCCCCGACCAGAAGCAGAACTCGATTCAGGTTGGGTCCACTCAGCGGAAAGAAGGTGAGTACTTACTTTCCACGCAATCCAGGGCCGTGTACACATCAGACGGATATCTTCTTTTCCTGCGAGATGAGAAATTGCTGGCACAGCGGTTCAACGCGAAGACTCTCAAAGTGGAAGGAGACCCGCTGGTGCTGTCCAAAAACATTCCGATCACAAACGAAAGTGTGTCCGGCGGTTCATTGGATTTCTCCGTTTCCAACACCGGTGTTCTCGCATATTGGAGTGGAGCGGGTCTGAAGACACAACTGGTCTGGTTTGATCGAAACGGCAACAGGTTGTCCGAGCTGGGTGCGGCCGGGAAGTATGAGGAGCTCGCGTTATCGCCGGAAGGCTCGCGACTTGCGCTCAACCGGGCAACACAGGAGCAAGGAACACAGGACATCTGGCTTGTCGATCTATCCCGCGGCAACTTTTCGCGACTGACTTTTCATCCGGGAGACGGCACACCCGTCTGGTCTCCCGATGGAAGCCGCATCGCGTTTGCTTCGGCCCGGGAAGGAAGTTACGACCTCTACACGAAGAACTCCAGCGGAGCCGGTGATGACGAGCTCTTACTACAATCGAAACAAAATAAATGGCCGAGTGATTTCTCCAAAGACGGGCGTTCCCTGATCTTTGAAAGCGACGATCCCGGAACAAAATTGGATTTGTGGATGGTTTCCCTCGCAGGAAATTCCCGGCCGGTTCCGCTGTTGCAAACTCAGTTCAATGAAACGCAGGCTCAATTGTCACCTGACGGAAAATATCTTGCCTATACGTCCGACGAAACCGGACGGCCTGAAGTGTACGTACAGAATTTTCCACCGATCGGCGGGAAGTGGCAGATTTCCACAGAGAGCGGCACCCAGGCCTGCTGGGGCAGAGACGGAAAAGAATTGTTTTATCTGGACGCCGGCAAACAATTGGTTGCAGTTCCGGTTGAGCTCCAACCGGAGTTCAAGGCGGGAAATCCACGGCCGCTTTTTCACACTGGAATTTCCAGAGCTCAGCTCGGCTGGAATAGAAATTATGTGGTGTCGCAGGACGGTCAAAGATTGCTTGTGAATACGCTGACCGAGACCATAAGCCCGTCATCGATCAACGTGGTTCTGAACTGGACGGCCGAATGGAAAACGGAGTAGAAGCTTGATTCCCTGCGACAGTTGGACGCACTGGCAGCGATCGAACAACTACAGACGGAAGTTGAGCTGAAAACTTACCGCAGGGAGTGCGGACGTCTCGCCCGCTGTCGCAGTCAGACGCGTAATGCCTTGAAAGTTTTCCAACAACAAACTCGCTTGAGTTGGTTGTCCATGAATTATCCATTCAAGTTTGAGAAGTCGTTCCGGCTCAACCATACAGACTCGATGCTTGCCTGATGCATGCGGCACCGTTGATTCCAGATGAAGAACGGCGATTTCGTGCGTTCGAGCCAGCGGCGGAGAGGCAAGCCGGG
>CAZDDB010000023.1:0-5301 GCA_964504105.1 uncultured Acidobacteriota bacterium | reverse complement strand
TTCGTGAGGGCGACCACAAGGGTCGCCCCTACCACATGCGTGGTATGCTCTGAAATCGTGAGGATGGCATGAAAAATAACGCAATACAGATTTTTGTAACCTGCACGTTGTTGCTTCTCATTGCAGCTGCGGCGTGGTCCGAGAATCCCTACGCCCCCGACATACCGGAGCCTGGATCCGTGGAAGCGATTGCACGCGACACCACCGATCCCCGCTTCGTCAGCCCGTGGGTTGCCTACGTTCCCGAATCGGAGAGCGTGCCGTCGCCTGCGGATTTTCTCGGTCACATCGCAGGCGCGGCTGGAGAGCTTGCGCGCACGGATCAGATTTATTCGTACTTTCGCGAGCTCGAACGAAAGACAAAACGTGTGAAAGTAGAGGTCATCGGAAAGACGGAAGAGGGTCGCGAGATACTGCTTGCCATCATTGCCGATGAGACAGGCATCCAGAATCTGGAACAACTGAAAACGGCAACGGCGCAACTTGCCGATCCACGCAAAACAACACCCGGGCAAGCGCGAGAAATCATACGCACTGCCAGACCCATTTACTTTTTCAATGCGGCGATTCATGCAGATGAATCGATCAGCCCCGATATGGTCATGGAGTTGGCGTATCGTCTCGCTGTTTCAGAACAGCCGATGATTCGTCAGATTCGTGAAAAGGTAATCGTCTTGATCAATCCCGTAGCTAATCCGGACGGCCGTGAAAAGCTCGCCGATTGGTATTATCGCTATCTGAAAGGCAAGACAGACTACGATACTCTTCCTCGCCAATCTCCTCCTTACTGGGGCAAGTACGTCTACGTAGACGCAAACAGGGATGCGCACCAGCTGGCGCTTGAAACAACAAAAGCCGTTGCCCGCATGTTCTTCGAATATCATCCGATCGCGATTCAAGACCTGCACGAAGCCATCGCTTTGTTGCAAACCTGGAACGGGACCGGTCCATACAATCCTTATCTCGATCCAATTGTGTTGAGCGAATTCCTGGAAATGAGTTTTCATGAAATGAGCACTCTGAGCGCTTTTGGAATGCCCGGCGTCTGGACATGGAATTTCGGGGAAGGATTTGGCCATCATTACACGGACTCGGTTGCCATGAATCACAATTCGACCGGCCGTGGTTACGAAACTTTTGGGAATGCGGTTCCTTTAACTGTAACGAGAAAACTGGAAAAAGAGGAAGTAACGCGCGAGTGGTACCGTCCCTGGCCGCCGGAGAGAACTTTTGTCTGGTCACATCGCGACGGATTGAACTATGCGGAAACGGGTTGTCTGGCGATTCTCGACTACACGGCGCGGAATGCTGATCAGTTGCTGCACAATTTTTATCAGAAAGGCTACAACTCCTGGCAAAAAGGAAAAGCGGGGAACCCGTATGCTTTTGTCATTCCTGCCGCGCAAAGCGATCGCAGGCGCACAGATCAGATGGTCAACCGCTTGATGAGTCAGCGAATCGAAGTGAGCCGCGCAACGAAAGATTTTCAACTCAAAGAAGGAACCTTCGCTGCCGGAAGTTATGTTGTGCGTTTGGATCAACCCTATCGCAACTATGCAGTCGACTTGCTGCTGCCGCAGGAATTTCCGAAGGATGCTCAGTACGAACCGTATGATGATGTTTCCTGGGCGCTGCCCGTTCATTATGGAGTCGAGACAATTCGAATCGATGATGCAGCGATCTTGCAGGTGCCGCTGGACCTGATTGCGGAAGAAGTACATCCGGCCGGGCGCGTGAACGGATCGGGTCCGTATTTTCTTCTCAAGGATACGGGACAGGAAGCTCTTCTTGCTGCTCGCTACCGGCTGGAAAAATTCAAGGTGGAGATCGCGGAAGAATCATTTCGTGTTGGAGCGGTGGAATATCTACGCGGTTCCTGGATCCTTTCTGATCAAGATGGCTTGCGCTCCGCGCTGGAATCCATCGGAAAAGAGCTAGCTCTTGATTTCGATGCAGTGTCCGCGGTTCCGCAGGTGCGGCGTCATCAGGCGGAGGTTCCACGTGTTGGAGTCTGGGTTCCTTGGGCGGACACCGACATGATCGGATGGATCCGCTACACTCTGGATCAAGAAAAAATCCCCTACACGTATCTTCGCGATGAAGAAATCAGGGCTGGGAATCTGAAGAACTCCATGGATGTCATCGTCTATGGAAATGTGTTGCTCGATTTGCAGGGACAAATTCACGGAATCGAGCGCACAAATGGCCCGATGCCTTTCAAGAAAACGTCGGAAACTCCCAACCTTGGCGTTCCGGCAGAATCGGACGACATCACGGGAGGCATCGGTTATGCGGGGCTGGCGAATTTGCAAAACTTTGCGGAAGACGGCGGTGTTCTAATTACAATGGGGCGCGGTTCTTCGCTGGTTCTGGAAACAGGACTGGTGCGTAGCGTGCCGCGCGCAGAATTATCCGGAACCACTACGCCGGGCTGCGAACTGCGTGCGCGTTTCACACAGCCGGATCATCCGATTGCGTACGGTTATCCCGCGATTACATCGGTCTTTCGTTCGCAGTACCCGTTCTATGATCCTCCGCGGCGCTGGCTCACCATGTCGTATTGCACTTCCTGTCTGACGGGACCTGTCGATGCCCGCAGCGTTGTCCTTCAATGGGGAACGCGCGCTTTCGATTCAGATGCGGAACCGGAATTGCCGATCCTTGTTAGCGGAGGAGGCAAGAATTTGGAAACGCTCGAAGGCCGCCCCGCAATTCTGGATGTGCCGATTGGAAAAGGACGCGTGCTGGTGTTTAACTTTAACGCGATGCATCGCGATCTCAATCACTCCGATTACAGACTCCTCTGGAACGGAATCCTGAACTGGCAGTGTCTGCTTTCCAGGCGCTAAAGACGCATCCGGCCGCACGAACGCCTGAGCTCAGTCGCACGGACCTCGCCGAGCGAAGGCATGGCCGCCTGCTGGGCTACAGCCCAGCACAAGACAATTTTAGCAGAATGTATACGCGCCTGGAACAAAACCTGTGAACCTGAAAGCAAGCAGCGTGCCTGAGTGAGGCACGGTTGCTGTCCGGTTGAGCGAGTTGTTGGGTGCTGCTGGGTTATAGCAGCTTCCTGAACTGTTCTATTGTTAACCCAGCGTCGACGGACAATGCCGCCCATGGTGTATGCGTTTACCGGATTATTGCGCGGGATGGTGAGAAATCGAGTGCCGTCGGACATGACGATATGCTTTCCTTGGCGAACCACTCGAAATCTTGCCTTTTCGAGAGCTTTAACTGCCTGAAGGTGATTAATGCCGGGAAGTTTCGGCATGCTTAAACAGGAACTTCGATCTCTCTTACGTCCGTGTTTTCAAGAGACTCATCAATTGCTGCAAGATACTCTTGAATGGCCACCTGAATATTTGCAAGGGCCTCTTGTTCAGTTTCTCCTTGCGACCAGCAACCCGGCAATCCAGGGCAGGAGACACTGTAACCTTCTTCTGACTTTTGCAGAACGATTTTGTACTTCACTTATGGACCTCGCTGATATTATAACCCACGAATCAAAGCAGCGCCCAACGTTGGAGTTCACCGGCCGCAGCCGCGGCGAACGAAGGCGCGCTGCTTGCAGCGTACCCCAGCACAAAACATGATAGCAGAAAACTCGTCGGGGGGAAAGATTATATTGACAAAAACGCGAGCAGCGTGACTGAGCGAGATGCGGTTGCGGTCCGGTGCAACGACTTGTTGGGCGGCAGAGAGTGATATTCTCTTTGGGCTAGTCAATCGCTGGGATCCCACCCAAGTGAAGGAACCATTGTTGCGGATCGGGGTGTACATCGATTCGAGCACCTTCTTCTTCCGCGAGGTGAACGTATTTTGCGTTCAGGTCTGATAGCCCCAGTTTTCCGGAGACATAAGCTGCAAGAACATACTTGCTGAAACAATCGTGGTCAGTCTCTATTTTGGCCAATGCACTATTAAGATCTGTGCATCTAGCGTACCACGGGATTGCGAACTGTCGAAAGGTCTCTGCAATATCGGCGGCAACTGCCTCTGCGTTAGAACCGTCAGGCTCAAGCCACCAAAGATCCCGGCGAGCTTGTTCTGCTGGATTCCGTAAGGCACTCAAATAATCATCCTGGGGTAAGCCGCGTGTGAGGTAGGATCGCATGTGGCATTGGTATTCAGTGGGAAGATGTTTGCCATCCTGTTCAGACTTCACGTTCGGAGCCTCTGGAATGAACGTATAGAAAACACCAAGGGAGGCGCACACCGACGCAGGGGACCAACCAGTTACATCGGTAAAGTATCGCCCCACGGCTCGAACGTTGAAGACCCAAACGCAATCCTGTTGCCATGCCCAGCCGTTTCGGGCGTCGACTTTTTGAAAGCCCGCATCTCGCACGACAGAAGACAGATACTTTCTGAAAGCTTTGTTAATAATGGCTGAAGATGAAATCATAGCAAGGCTGTGGTTGTTGTCGGCTCCAATGACTTGTTCGGCTGCCAGCAGTAAATCTTTGTATTTCTTTATGAGAACAACCGCCTGAGCACCTGTAAGTTCAAGTCCATGAGCCGCAAAAGTACGAACTTGGTGCCAGTTTCCAAGCTGCTGGTAAATCAGTGCGAATGTAAGTGGAAACGGTGTGTACCGGGCGAGACCTTTACGGGAAGTAGCACCGAAGTCGTTGATGCTTGTATCAAGAAAACTTTCGGGAAAGGCTTCGAAGAGCCCGAAGAAAGATTCCCCTTGATCTTTAAAAGCTTCATGGACGCGAGCCGCAATATCGGAGGCTTCGTCCGGCGTATTTCCGTAAGCCCATGAACGGCCAAACTTTTGAGGCGGATCAAGTCTTGTTCTGAACTGGCAATGGTATTCATGCAGTTTACCTGCATCCACAGTCGATCCGCCTGCAGTTGGTAAGAAGTCTAAATGAACTCCCAAATTTACATAAAAGTTCCTTCCGTACATGCTCGCTTGGAAATTGAATACATTGATGAGTGGGGCCTTAATTCGTCGTAAGGTGTTGCCGGACCCTTTAAAGCCGATGGAACGGAGGTACGGATAAAGGCTGGTGCTTAATTCTTTCAGAAAATAGTTTCTATCCACGTTTCTGTTTTAATGGCAGCCGAACGCCCGAGCTCACCGGCAGCACCAAGCCGAGCGAGGGCATGCCGCTTGCTCCGCATTGCCGGCTGAGGAACATGTTAACAGATTTGGCATACCCGTGCAGAAACCATTTTTGCCTTGCAAGCGGCATGACCAGTGTGCCGAGCATGTTCGACGACTTTCAGGGTGAAAGTCCCTGATTCAACCTGATGGAGGTGAAGAATAGAGAAGCGCAAGAGTGTAAT
>CAZDDB010000022.1:0-22172 GCA_964504105.1 uncultured Acidobacteriota bacterium | reverse complement strand
GCTGAAGACATCGGCGACGGCGACATTACGACTCGCACATTGCTTCCAAAGTCGCGCAGGGCGTCGGCCGTCTTTCTTGCGAAGCAGCGGGGTGTTCTTGCCGGAGTCCCGCTCATATCCAGGATTTTCAAGCGTCTCGATTCCGGATGTCGGATCCAGGAATTGTTTTCAGACGGATCTCGAGTGCGCGCCGGGACCGTCTTTTGCAAGGTAAGCGGAATGGTCCAGGCGCTTCTCGCTGGAGAACGCCTGGCATTGAATTTCCTGCAGCGTCTTTCTGCAATTGCAACTCAGACGGCGATCTTTGCTGGAAAAGCCTCTCGGTATGGGATTACCGTACTTGATACGCGCAAAACAACTCCGCTGCTACGAATCCTCGAAAAGTATGCGGTAACGGCAGGAGGAGGAAAGAATCATCGCGCGGGCCTCTATGATGCGGTTCTCGTGAAAGACAATCACCTGCGGATGCAGCCGGACTTTGACAAACTGCTCAACCTGTTTCAGCAGCAAGGTTATTCTTCTGGAAAGGTAGAGATCGAAGTGACGAGCCCGGCAATGCTGAAATCGGCAATCGCGGCAGGAGCCTCCTGTTTTCTTCTGGACAACATGTCTCCCTCTATGATTCGAAAATGCATTCAGATCAAACCGAACACAGCGTATTATGAAGTATCGGGGGGAATTTCGGCAAAGAATTTTTCTCACTATTTGATTCGAGGAGTAGATGCCATCTCCATCGGCGCTCTCACACACAGTGTGCAGAGTCTCGATCTTTCGATGGAGATTGAAACTCCGTAGGGCGGGCCTCCGTGCCTCCAGATGGCGGGCAGGGACGCCCGCACCCCAAAGGTTGGCCATCATCTATGTTTGACGTAGCAGATTTCCATAGGCGCCGTAGAAGCAGGTATGGTGAGGATCTCTATTACTTCGAACGTTTGGAAAGCACAAATCTCACTGCCGAACAACTTGCCAGGGAGGGGGCCCCGGAAGGAACTTTGGTGATTGCCAACGCGCAGACTGCCGGGCGGGGCCGGAAAGGAAATGTCTGGCACTCGCCCTCCGGGCTGAATCTCTATTTCAGCCTGATCTTGAGACCGCAGGCCTCACACCTTCCTTATCTTCCGTTTTTCGCTGGTCTTGCCGCCGTACGAAGTCTAAAACCACTTTCTGTGGACGCCGATTTGAAGTGGCCGAACGATGTGCTTGTGAACGGAAAGAAGATTTGCGGAGTGTTGATTCAAACTTCTCTGGAAGAAAATGTTTTGCGGTACGCTGTGATGGGTTGCGGTGTCAACGTAAATGAAACCGGCTTTCCTCCGGAGCTTGCGACCCTGGCCACTTCCATCGCCCTGGAAACCGGCAGTCCTGTTTCGCGCGAAGCCGTGCTGGCGTCATTTCTTCTGGAGCTTGATCGGTTGTATGAAGCGGTTCGCGAATTGGACTGGAGAGAATTTTGCTTATTGCTGGAACGGCACTCCACAATGCTTCGCGGATGGTATGTGCAAATCGAACAAAAAGAGGCTATCATCGAAGGGACCACACAGGGTCTCGATGCCTACGGTGGCCTCATCGTAGAGACAGAAGAAGGCCCCAGAACAGTTTATGCTGGAGAGATTACAGCATGCCGCAAAAAGTGACCTCGCTTCTTGCCATTGATATCGGTAATTCTAATACTGTAGTAGGATTGTTCAAGAATTCCGAGCTCGCGAAGAGCTGGCGGCTGACCACCGTGCAGGAACGCACCTCCGATGAACATGGTGTGCTGGTCAAGAACCTGCTGGCTCTTTCCGGTTACGACAACTTGAAGATGGATGGTATCGCCATCAGTTGCGTTGTGCCGCCGCTGCTCCCCTCCATCCGTGAGATGTCAACCACCTACTTCAATTGCGAACCGTTTGTCGTCCAACCCGGCATCAAGACAGGGATGCCGATTCTGTATGAGCATCCGCAAGAAGTGGGGGCCGACCGGATTGTCAATGCCGTTGCCGGGTTCCAAAAGTATGGAGGCCCTTGCATTGTGATTGATCTGGGGACCGCTACCACGTTTGATGCAGTCTCCGAGAAAGGGGAGTACCTGGGTGGTATTATCGCCCCCGGCATCCTGATTTCCGCGGAAGCCTTGTTTCAGCGCGCTGCCAAGCTGCCCCGAGTGGAAATCAAGGAGCCCCCCGAAGTGATCGGACGCAATACGGTCTCCGCCATCCAGTCCGGTATTTTCTACGGCTACATCGGGCTCATCGAAAAAATCGTGAGTCTTCTGAAAGAGCAGCAAGGGGATCATACGATTACCATAGCAACAGGCGGTCTTGCGCCCTTGATTTCGAAACGCACCTCCAGCATCCAGCATACGGAGCCCGATCTGATTTTACAGGGGCTTCAGATTCTGTATGACATGAACCGATGATGGAAGAAGAAGATTATTTTCGCACGATTGAGGACCATTTTCTTCAGAAGCGGGGCAACCCCTTGCTTCTTTCTCCGAAGGAATGGATCCTGATCCGGGAATGGTACGATCAGAGTATTCCGGAGGACGTGATCCTTCGCGCCATCGACCGGGCATTTGAAAAGAAAGCGGAAGACAAACTCCCTCTCAGTCTTCGTTACGCCGGCAGGCTTGTCAAGAGCGAGCATAAGAAATACATAAAGTCTCTTGAGGGAAAGGATCCCGCAAAGCATCTTGATTCCGCGCCCGAGGCAAAGAATGTCGGGGAATTTCTCCAGCGGCTTGCGCAGAATCTGGAACGAAGCCGGCAAAAGGCCCGGGAATCCGGAAACAAGGCGCTTTCGGAATATCTGGAGAAAAATCATCAAAGACTTTCTACAGAAATCGTAGAACCATTTTTCGAAGACAGTTCCCCTGATCTTCAGCGTGTGGAGCATCAACTCACAACACTTGAAAAGGAAATCGAGCAGATTCTGCTGCAAATGATTTCCGAAGAGCAGATCAATCTGTTCAAGGAGGATGCGATGCGAGAGCTGAAGATGTTTGAAGCCAAACTGGATCTGGCCGTTTATCAGGAGATGTTGAGCCGCGCTTTGATCAAATCGGTGCGCCGGTTTTACCACATCCCTCGTCTCAGCCTGTTCTACATGTAGCGGGGGCGTACTCAAATGGTTGCCCCATTTGTGTGGATCTACGTCTGCTTTGCCGCCGGGATCGTCTCTGGACTTCATATCCATGCCGGCGTATGGGCACTTCTTTCGGCGGCTGTTGTGGCGGGGTTCAGCCTGCGCTCCGCTAAGTTTTCTCTATCGTTGGCAGCGCAGGGCCTCTTTTTCTTCCTGCTTGCGCATCAGATGACCGCAACGCAAGCGGAGGAGTACGAATCGAACCCACTTCGAAAATGGGTGGCGGCACATGAAAAGGAGACCGTCAGGTTGAGCGGCATACTGCGGAAAACTCCTGAAATTGCTGATGATTATTTCGTTCTTACCGTGGAAACGCTTACTGTGTCTCAGAAGGCGCTCCACGGGATTGCGCGAATTACCGTTTCGGGTCAGGCGGAGAAGTATCCGGTGGCGGGAGACACCCTGGAGGCGTTCGCGCGGTTTCGTCTACCGGTAAATTTTCGGGCGGAAGGGTGTTTCGATTACGAACGCTATCTGGAAAAGGAAGGCGTGCACGTTTTGGGCAGCGTGAAAAATGATTCCCTTGTTCGAAGGACAAAGGTGCAAAGATCGATCCGTTCCTTCATTTCGGTGCTCCGGCTAAATCTGATCCTGCAGATTCAACGACGGTTTGATTTTCGCGATGCTGCACTCTTGAGGGCGCTATGGTTGGATGACAGATCTGCTCTGCCGCGTGAAACCGAACGGCGATTGATCGATGCGGGTGTGTTTCATGTAATCGCGATTTCAGGTTTTCACGTGGCCGTTTTGCTGTCTCTGGCATTTCTTCTCCTTCGGCGGGCCGTTCCATACCGCGCCGCACTGATTCTCTTGTGCTCCCTTTTGGGCTTTTACTTTATTCTTCTGGAAGGGCGTTCTTCGATCACGCGGTCTTTTTTTACATTCTTGATTTTTGCTGTGGCATCCTGGAGATGCGAAGCGTTGCGCGCGGGCAACATTTTATTCCTCTCCGCATGGGCGCAGCTGGTCTGGAATCCGCTGGAGCTTTTTGATCCCGGATACCATCTTACATATCTTTCCACCGCTTCGATTCTGTTTGTCGCGGTTCCATTGTGCAGGACGATCCACATATCACGAAGAGCATACCGTTACGCAGTGGATCTCGGAATCGCATCGCTGACCATCCAGTTTGTGCTGGCTCCGTATCAGGCCCTGGTATTTCACAGGATCCCGCTTGCTTCTGTTGCGGCAAATCTGATTGCGGTCCCGCTCAGCAGTGTGTTGATTGCTGCGGGAGCCATCTGTTTGCCATTGGGGCTCCTTTCTTCCACCACTGTATGGTTGATTCACCATGTTCTTGCGTTGTTCTTGCAAGGCACATTCCTGTTAAGCGGTGTGTGGCTCAGGACGGTACCGGAGCCGGGGTTTCTTGTGGTTCTCCTGTTTTATCTTTGTCTGGCGGTCTTTGCCGCTTCCCGAAGCCGATCCCTTCGTGTGTTTGCGCTGTTTTGCTGCTGCGGATTGTTCTATTATGTGCTCGATCCGAATCAGCCGGAATCCGTTCATCGATTGCGGGTACACTTCATTGATGTAGGGCAGGGGGACGCGATTTTACTTGAGTATCCTGATGGAACTTTTGATCTTGTTGACGGAGGTGGATTTTGGAATCCGGAAGCGCTGGATATCGGTGAAGCGGTGTTGCTTCCATATCTTTCGCATTTGAAGGTGCGAAGATTGAACAGAGTCTTCCTGACTCACGCCCATTCCGATCACATGAGCGGACTGATCTCGTTGCTTCGATACATTTCCGCGAAGCATTTCTATGTGACGCGAAAACCTCTTGCCGATCCGGGCTACCAGAACCTGGTCCGCCATGTGGAAATTCCTCTGGAGGGTATCCACCAAGGGAAGAGGTTCGTTCAGGGAGGTGTGCGGCTTGAGGTCCTTGCACCCGGGGATTCGGGCAACACCCTCCATGTCCGAAACGACGATTCCCTCGTCTTGCTGGTGGAGTATGAAGGGAGCCGCTTGCTGCTGCCCGGGGATGCCGAGGCCGAGACCGAGACCGAGCTTATTGTATCTAGAATCAATAACTTAAGGGTTGATTTTTTAAAGTCTCCACATCATGGAAGCAAGAGCTCGAGCATCGCGCCATTTCTTGATATTTTGAAAATGAAAATCGTTTTCATATCATTAGGACGAAACAACTGGTTTGGTCATCCGAGTGTGGATGTATTGAAACGATACCGTGAGCGTCATGCTGTGGTTTACAGAACGGATCAGATCGGAACCATTCGGCTAACCATGAGCGGGAAGGGCGCGTTTGTTGACTCATACCGGTGGTCGCACTAACATTAGGCCATCGTGAAGCAAACTCCGCGCCAGACAAAAATTCTTGCCACGCTCGGCCCTGCTTCCTGTACGCGGGAAATGATTGAGCGTCTCATTGTTTCGGGAGTGGACGGCTTTCGTCTGAATTTTTCGCACGGCAATCATGACTTTTTTCGTCCGATTTTCCGCTTCATCCGGGAAGCTTCTGCGGCGCTTTCCCGTCCAGTCGCGATTCTGCAGGATCTGCAGGGTCCAAAGATGCGCGTCGGCACACTAAAAGACGGAACGCCGGTTCATTTGATTCCGGGTGCGCGGTTTGTTTTGACCACCCGGGGAACGGAAGGAAACGACAGGATCATATCCACGACCTACGGGAATCTTCCTTCGGATGTGCGGCCAGGGGACAGAGTACTGCTGGATGACGGCGCTATCGAATTGCGCGTTCTGAGCGCGGGTCAAACCGATGTAGAAACGGAGATCATTGTGGGCGGTTTGCTTGAAGAAAAGAAAGGAATCAATCTTCCGGGAACTCGCATCAGCGCGGAAAGTGTTACGGAAAAGGATTTGCGAGATGCGCATTTTGGAATCGAAATGGGAGTGGATTACATTGCGCTTTCCTTCGTACGCGCAGCTTCGGACATCTTGACGCTCAGGCAGAAACTGGGAGATCTTCTCACCCGGGATGTGCACATCATTGCGAAAATCGAAAAAGCGGATGCGGTAAAAAACTTGAAAGAGATCCTGGCCGTTTCGGATGGAGTGATGGTTGCGCGCGGCGACCTGGGAGTAGAAATTGCCGCGGAGAAAGTGCCGTTGATCCAGAAAAGAATTATTGAGCAGGCAAATCAGGCCGAGAAGCTGGTGATCACGGCCACGCAGATGCTCGAAAGCATGGTGGATCATCCGCGTCCTACACGCGCCGAAGCTTCGGATGTTGCCAATGCGATTCTGGATGGAACCGATGTAGTGATGCTCTCACAAGAAACTGCAATGGGCCGCTATCCCGAGAAAGCGGTGCGCACGATGGCTTCCATTGCGCACTACACGGAGACGGATGAGGAAGTGTGTCAGTATGTGGAGCGGATTCGCCCCAAAAAACTCACAAACTTTACCCACGCGATTGTCCATTCGGCGCGCGCGGCAGCAAAGATGATGAGGGCCAACGCCATTCTTGTGCTGACTCAATCCGGCGCAACGGCCCAGCTCGCTTCCTGTCAGCGTCCCGAATGTCCGATTTATGCGTTTACACCCAACGAAAAAGTCTGCCACAGACTGGCGCTCGTGTGGGGAGTTTCTCCGGTCCTGCTGGACGTTGCTTCTCCCGAAGCTGCCCTGAAAAAAGCAGAAGAGATCCTTCTGGAATGGAAGGTTGTGGAAAAAGGGGATGTTGTTGTAATTGTTTCGGGCAGCCATCCCGTTCGAGGCGCAACCAACATGATGAAACTGGGACGTATTGGCGATGGAGCACAGTGAGTTATAATGGCCAAAGCCTGTCTGTGAAATCTCGTACATGAGTGAAGAGTATTTGGTACAGTGCTGGTATTGTCTGGGGGAGTATGATGCCGGCTCTGCCGTTTGGTGCAGCTGCGATCCCAAAAATCCCACCAAGCTATGCCCTTACTGTCTGCAATGCTTTTGCCGCGCCTCGGAAGAATATAAGGGACGATTTTTCCAATATGCGCCCGCTTCCTTGCTGACCGAGCGTTCTTCGCTGCGGAAAATCAAAGATCGTCTTGGAGAACTGCTTGCGCGCGCTCAGATTGTTTCCGTGGAAGAACTGCTTGCTGCTCTTGCAAAACAGACCGAAACAGGTGAGAAACTGGGACAAATTCTGATCAACAATCAATTGATCAGTTCCCGGGAGCTGGAAATATTTCTTGAGATACAGTCTGTTCCGGTTCCTACGGAGTTCAGCGAGGAATATGTCGATGTTCCCATGCTGCAGCGGTTGAACCCGGAATACTGTTTGCAGAATAAGATCCTTCCTCTTCGCATGTTTGAGGGAACAGACCGGTCCTTTCTCGTTCTTGCCATGGCAGATCCGCAGGACGTGAACACCATCGAAATCGTCGCCCGGAAAACAGAAATGTTTGTTGTTCCGTTTTACGCAGATGAATTTGCTCTGACCTCCTTCTTGAAAAGCTACGTGCCGCCGGGGGGCGCGCGCATTCTTGAACAGGAGACAACCGATTACCAGACGATGATTCGCAAGATCATCCTGGGAGCGATCAGACGGCATGCTTCGGATATCCATATCGAACCGGAACAGGACGAATTGAACATTCGCTACCGGATTGACGGAGTCCTGTACAAAATCAAGTCGCCTTCCAAGAGAGAGCAGGGTCCGTTGATTACCAGTCTCAAAAAACTCGCCAAGATGGAGATGCACAAAAGCGGTGTTCCTCAATCGAGCAAAATGGTATTGAGGCAGGCAGATAAGAAATATCAGTTAAACATCCTGACGTTTCCCAATCCGCATGGGGAGAGCATCAGCATCAAGATTGTGGATCTCTCCACATTCTTGCGGGCCCTGGGTGAGATCGGACTTACAGATGCGGAACATGCGCAGGCGAGTCTGGCTCTCGATGATTCGCACGGGTTGATTTTGATCAGCGGACCGCTAATGAACGGGTGCAGCACAACCCAGTATGCGATGATGCGTCACTTATCGAATTCCAACCGCAAGGTGATGACGCTCGAGTCGCCCATCTTTTCCCACATCAGTAACATTCATCAGTCCGAGATCAATCCTTCTGTTGGGTTCGATTTTTTTACAGGGCTGAACTCGATTATCCGGTCTGACCCGGATGTAATTTTTCTTTCCGATATTCCGGATCAAGAAGTAGCTGCCACGATCTGCAAAATTGCCGCAAAGTGTGTTGTGGTAGCCAGTGTGAATGCCATTTCTGCTGCGAATACGATCATGATGCTCAAAGAAATGGGGTCTTCTCCTTTGCTCCTTTCACAGGCTTTGTCCCTGGTAATCAATCAGCGTCTCGTTCGTAGAATCTGTATGCATTGCTGCGAAAAGCTTCCGATTTCACAGTCTCTTCTTGTGCGGATGGGACTCGGCGAACAAGAAGCGAGCGGCTTGAATACCTATGTGGGAGGCGGGTGCAAGCAGTGCAACTATCTCGGTTTCAGTGGCCGGCTCGCCATTTTTGAATTGCTGGTCTCGAATCCGGAGATCGCTGATGTGCTTTCACGCAACTCATCGGTGAAGGAGATTGAACAGGCAGCTGCGGCCACGGGAATGGTACCTTTGCGGTCCCGTTGTTTGGAAAAAATCAACGAAGGCATTACAACGATCGAAGAATTCCAAAAATCCAAGTTCTGAGATCGGACTCTGAATCCGGTCTAGGTGGTTTCCTGCATCGTATTCTGGATGGCTTCTTCCAGAGTGGTGACGCCGATTCTTACCTTTTCGAGGGCTGCGTGTCTGAGGTCCTTCATTCCTTCATTGATTGCAAGATCGCGGATCTGTTGCATGGGAAGATCGGAAGCAACGGCCGATTTGATTGCTCGAGAAGCGGGCATGATCTCGAAGATTGCCGTGCGGCCATAGAACCCGGTTCCTCCGCAGGCATCGCACCCCGCTCCATGATAGAGGATGGCCTTTTCCGCGTCTTCTTCGCTCATTCCCGCATCGATCAAAATCTGTTTATCCACGCTGACCTCGGTCTTGCAATGTTTACAGATCCGGCGCACGAGACGTTGTGCGATCACCATCAACAACGACGCCGAGATCAAGTAAGGCTTGAGTCCAAGATCAATGAGACGTCCCACGGCGGACGGCGCGTCGTTTGTGTGCACGGTGCTTAAAACGAGGTGACCGGTGAGAGCCGCCTTGGTGCAGATTTCGGCCGTTTCCTGGTCACGAACCTCTCCCACCATGATGATGTCGGGATCGTGTCGCAAAAATGCCCGGAGAGCATTTGCAAACGTTACGCCGATTTGCTCGTTCACCTGGACCTGACAGATTCCGGGGAAGTTGTACTCAACCGGTTCTTCTACAGTCATGATGTTATTGGTGGCATGATCGAGTGAATTTACAGCCGAATACAGAGTTGTAGTTTTTCCGCTTCCGGTTGGTCCGGTGCACAGGATCATACCGTAGGGCTGGTTGATCGCTCTCGTGAACTGCTCCATCTGAAGCGGATCAAAACCGAGCTTGGTCATATCGATTTCCAGACTCGCCCGGTCCAACACGCGCAACACGATGCGTTCGCCGTGCACGGATGGGATCACAGAAACACGGAATTCAACGGTTCGCTTTTTCCCGATCCGCAAAATAACACGCCCATCCTGCGGGCGCCGTCTCTCGGCAATATCCAATTGCGAAATAATCTTGACGCGGGATACCAGGGCGTTTGAGATGGAGATAGGAAAGCTGAATACTTTGTGAAGGACACCATCCAGGCGGAACCGGACCTGCAATTTTGAAGGTCCCGGTTCCATGTGGATATCGCTGGCTCCCATTTTGATGGCCTGACGCAGCATCGTGTTCACCAGCCGGACTACCGGAGCGTTGTCTACATCCATCGAAACCGGGTTCACGCCCTGATCAGGACTGACGAGCTGTAATTCTTCGACTACTCCGGAGACCAGAGACTCCAGTTCGCCCATATCGAATTGTTCGTCGTCTTCCAGCTCCTCCATCGCGAACTGCTCTTCCGTTTCCTCGTCCGCTCCCGACGCAGCGAAGTTCCGGAAAGTCAGATCGCGCCGGACATCCAGATTTCGCTGGAACTTCTGCACACCTTTTTCATCCGTGTATTCATAAACCCGGTTCCAGCCGTCTTTCAACGCCTGGTTTGTTGTAATCAACGGTTGAATGCGCAGACTTGTCAGGAAAGAGAGATCATCCAGAGCTGCCATATTGGTGGGATCCAGCATCGCAACTTCCAGTGTAGCGCCGTGCTTTCGGATCGGACAAATCGAGTATTTTTTTGCGACATGAAGAGGAATCGTTTTCTTAATCTCATCCGAGGGATGGATTTCTTCGATTGCGGGGATTTTCATCTGATTGCTCAGACAGGTTACGATCGCTTCTTCCGTGCAAGACCCCATGGAAACAAGGACATTTCCCAAGAATTCCTTTTTCTTTTCTTTCTTGGATGATTGAACAAGGAGTGCCTCTTTCAATTGTTGATCCGTGATGACCTTTTGGCCCACGAGCATCTCGCCCAGAAGATTCCGTCGCTGCTTGAGCGCGCGCGTGGACGAATCGAGCGCCGGATGCCCGCTCAGATTGATCGGATCTGAAGCCAGGATCGCTTCTTTGACGCCGGCCGCTTCCTGTCCATCCCGGACAACTACATCAACAGCAAGGAGCCCGGCAATCGAACGGTATACGGTCAGTTTCTCCATGCCGGATAACTTGATCAAATCTTTCAGCGTTTGCGCTTTGTTGAGATGCGCCAGGATACTCTTCTCTTCGGTCAGCAGGGTGAGCTTGCGGACTCGTTCCAGGTAATCCGACGCGAGATGCAATCGCCCCTGCATGTCTCCCAGGGGTCTCAGCAGCAGAACGATGTTGGAGATGCGTCTCATTCCCTGAAGGATAATCTCCGGTGTGAACAACTGATCGAAAAGGACTTCCCGATCCGGATCGGGCAGTACCTCCAAGGCAAATTCTCCATCTTCCCAGTCTACCACCGAAAAAATAATGTCTCTGGTCAGCGACACGAGTGTATTATTTAACACAGCTTCCTTGATGGCGGATTGATGAAGAAGGACCTGTCCTAATCTTTGATTCGTATCATTTACCTGCGCCAGCGCTATTTCGAGGTCCCAGGGGCTGACGAGATTTTTTTTCAGCAGAACCTGGCCGAGCTTTTCATTTTCCAGGTTGGAATGCGCACGTAGAATCGATCCTTCTCTGAGCAGGATGGACTTTTCCACCTGTCTGCGTCTGATCCGCAGACATCCGGTTCGGTTTTGCCGTCTGCTTTCGATCAATAATTCCAACGGATTTTTTTCTGCTAATGAACCTTTGACCGGGGTAACTGTGGTCGATTCCATGAAAAAACCTGTCCTTCTCCTCACCCAAACTGGTAGAGATCTTGCATTAACTTTAATACAAGTGCTTCTTGCTTGCAATGTTTTTTTCGTTTTGTGCAGGGGATGCGATGCAAGACGCACGACGCAGGGTTTTTTTTGACAAATGCATACGTCTACAGTAAATTACGAGCACATGGGCATCCGCAGGACCACGCGCCTCGTCCCAAAATCGGGTACAAAAAGAAGATTCCGGCGAATCCTACTCTTCCTTTTTCTTGTGGCATCCTTCGTGGCCGCGGCATTCCTGGTACGGTTTTATCTCAATTGCCGGAGTATCGTGGAAGCGCATCTGAGTCGCCAGAAATGGTCGCTGCCGTCCACGATTTATGCCGATGCGCCTGTCTTGTATGAAGGTATGCCGGCGAAAGCCAGACCGCTCGTGCAATATTTCCAACGGCTCAGTTATCAAGAAGGAGCGGGGCGTGAAATTCATCCGGGCCAGTATTTCGTTTCGGGGCAGCGAATCCTGTTTGCAAAACGTCCGCTTTTCCCCGGCCAGGCTGGAATTTTTCCGGTTGCTCTCGAGTTCGGTTCTTCGGAAATCCGGAAGATTGTCAATCTGAAAACGGGAGAGGAGCTGCCGGCTTATGAGCTGGAGCCGATGACAATCAGCAATCTCTTCGGACAGGAATGGGAAAAACGCACGCTCGTGGCATACGAGGATCTGCCGCCTCATCTCATACAGGCGGTTGTTGCGATCGAAGATCGAAGATTTTTCAGTCATCCCGGCGTCGATCTGCGCGGGATTATTCGCGCGGTATTCAACGACCTGTTTCACAGCAAGCAGTTACAGGGCGGGAGCACGATCACGCAACAGCTGGTGAAGAATTTTTATCTCACACCTGAGAAAAGGATCCGCCGAAAGATGAACGAAGCAGTCATGGCCTGGATCCTGGAGAGGCGCCAGACCAAGCAACAGATCCTGGAACTTTACCTGAATGAAATCTATCTGGGACAGCGCGGCGCAATGAGCATCAATGGAATCGGAGAAGCGAGCCGTCTTTTTTTTCACAAGGATGTCAAACAGATCACGATTCCGGAAGCCGCGCTTCTTGCTGGAATGATCCAGGCTCCCAACACATACAATCCCCACCGTCATCCAAAAGAAGCAAAAGAGCGGCGCGACACGGTTCTTCGCGCAATGCGTGAGACGGAGGCGCTGAACCCTCAGGAGGCGGAGCAGTATGCCGTTCTTCCCCTGGCCGTGTATCCCCTGGACACCAAAATTAACCTGGCTCCTTATTTTGGAGAAGTGGTGAAAGCCCAGTTAATGGAGAAATACGCTGCAGACTCTGTCTATACGCAGAATCTTCATATTTTTACTACGCTTGATTTAAATCTGCAGCAATATGCGGAGGAAGCGCTTTCGCAGGGTCTGGCAGAAATCGACAAGCTGCGTTTCGACCGTGTCAAGAAAAGTGTGGAGGGGTGTCTGATCGCCATTGAGCCGCAGACAGGGTATATTCGCGCTTTTGTCGGAGGGCGCAGTTATTCGCAAAGCCAGTTTAACAGGATCAGTCAAGCCTCCCGTCAGCCAGGCAGCGTCTTCAAGCCGGTTGTTTATGCGGCAGCCTTTGAACAGGCGTTTGCAGCAAACCGGCAAGTCTTCACTCCTGCCACTCTGATCGATGATTCCCCGTGGGTTCTAAACTATTCGAACAAAACCTGGGAGCCCAAGAACTATGACGGGACGTATCACGGCGTCGTATCGCTGCGCATGGCTCTCGCACAATCTATGAACGTGGCCACGGCAAAGCTTGCACAACAGGTGGGTCTGCAGCAGATTGCAGCGCTTGGACGACAGCTTGGATTTGGGAATGTGAAGCCCTATCCATCGCTTGCGCTGGGCGCGTTTGAGGTGAGCCCCTGGCAGGTAGCAACGGCGTATACGGTGTTTGCGAATGGAGGCGTCAAAACCGAATTGCGGACAGTCAAGAAAGTGACGGATGCAGACGGAAAGACTCTTGAACGGAGTCAGATAGAAGTCAGAAAGGTGTTGCATCCCCAGACAGCCTACATCATCACGGACATGTTGACGACGGTTCTATCGGCAGGGACCGGATCCGCGGTGAAAAAATGGGGATTTACACGCCCGGCAGCAGGGAAGACTGGAACGACGGATGAGTACAGGGACGCATGGTTTGTCGGGTATACACCCAACCTGCTTTGTGTGGTGTGGACCGGTTATGATGACAACACGCCGATCAAGATGACCGGCGCTCAGGCAGCTTTGCCCATTTGGGTGCGCTTCATGAAAAAGGCAACGGAGAATCTTCCTGCAGAGGAGTTCAGCAGTCCACAGGGAGTTGTGGTGCGCATGATCGATCCATCTTCAGGACAACTTGCGACTCAGGATTGCCCGTCTGCAGTTCCTGAATTATTTATTGAAGGGACGGAACCGGTGGAAACCTGCGATCACAGCAAATCGCACTGGTGGAATTAGAAGGTAAACGAAAATGAGTTGGCGATCCGTTTTTACAATCCTTCTTTGCGGTGTGATTTTTTTCGCTTGCGGGCCAAAGAAGAAAGCAACGATGGAACCGCCGCCGCCGCCTGCTGAAATCGAAACTGTTCCCGGTGAGCCATTCCCCGCGCCCTCGTCTCCTCCACCGAAGTCATTGGAAGCGCCGTCGTTGAAGCCGCGTGCGCCATCCAGAGGAGATCCTGCGGCGTTAAAGATTGTGGAAAGCGGTGTCAAACAGTTGAATGCAGGCAATCAGGATGAAGCAGAACAACTCTTCGAACAGGCGTTGCGGGTCAGTCCCACAAACGGAAGGCCGTACTATTATCTTGGTGTAGTCGCCGCTCAGAAGAAAGACTACGATCGCTCGCTTGCGTTCTTTACCCAGGCCGAGGTCTATCTGCATGAGGATGGGTTCTGGATGTCACAGGTGTTGACAAGAGAGGGCGTTATCTTGAAGGCACTCAACCAGAAAGCTGCCGCGCGTCAGAAATTACAAGAAGCTCTACGCAGAAATCCTGCAAACAAGTGGGCAGAGGCAGAACTGCAAGCATTGCAGAATTGATTTCAGGAGCACTGACTTCAACCGGCGAGGTTCAACAGATAGGGTCTCGGGTTAACGGGTTGACCATGCACATGGACCTCATAATGAAGATGCGTTCCGGTACTGTTGCCGCTGTTTCCCATCAATCCGATGATTTGTCCGCGTTTCACTTTTTGTCCCGGCTGCACCAGAGTCTTGTGAAGATGACCATAGAAGCTCGAGAAATCGTAGCTATGTTCGATTTCCACGACGCGACCGGAATTTCCCTTCTCGCCCGCAAACGCGACAAGACCGTCTGCGGCTGCCAGAACTGGTGTTCCGATGTCTCCCGAGATATCCATGCCCTCGTGAAAATCAGGCAGTCCTGTAAACGGATTCCGCCGCGCGCCAAAGGTGGAAGAGATAAATCCCTGAGTCGGCACAATCGAAGGAATTGCATTTTGGTCCCGATAGTAATTGTGCAACTGTGTCAGACTTCTCTCGATAATGTCTGCCCGCCTTTGCAGCCACACAAGCGTTTGGGGATCGGGAGGATTCTCATTTCCTCCCACCGTAACACCGCCCATTCCGAGTTTAGACGCATGCCGCTTCATGGCAGCCATCGGAAATCCGGCCATCGCTTTGAGACGCGCTGACAACTGACTGAGCACAGTAATCTTCCGCGTCAGCTTTTCTGTTAAAACCTGAGACTGTTTCAGATTTGCTTTGAGTTGAGCATTTTCTAATTCGACGGTCTGCATATGTCTTGCATATTGAATCACTGTCCCCAGACACACCAGAGCGAGCACCGCAAGACTGATGAGAGCGAATGGTAAGAATCGGGCAGAGATTTTGAACTTGCGGAGCGCGGAACCGGCCCCGGGGACGATGATAACAGTCAAGCGTCCGTCCGCCATCTTCGTGTATCCTCCTGAACGATTGCCATCAGTTTCTACCGGCAAAGGGAAAAGGATTCCCCTTGAGTTTGCCCTCCCCCGAATCCGATTCAAGCTTGCCGGAACACTAACGACTGGCGCGAATCGTACCATGCACTTTCGCATTCTGTCAATCAGTCTGTCACATTTGTGATACACGCGATTCCAGTAGGGCTATGATCTCAAAATGGTAAGTTTGTGGAAACAGGTCCATCAGGGACAGGCGTGACAATCTGTAGCGATATTCCAACGCCTTCACATCCCGCGCAAAGGAGGAGCAATCACAGGACACATACGTGATTTTGTGAAACGGCCTGTTCCTGAATTCTTCGATCACTTTCTTGTGAAGACCGGCTCTGGGCGGGTCAACGATTGCAGCGGTCGCGTCGGAAGGGAATCGCATTTTTTCGGCCGGGCTGCAAACCCATTCGATGTTCCGGTTCGGGCAATTTTCTGCGGCAAAGCGGATGGCGGCTGAATTCTCCTCACACGCGATAATCTTTCGGAATTTCGCGGCCAATGGCATTGTCAAAAAACCGGCGCCGCAATACAGCTCGAGCGCGATGCGATCCAGACCATCTTCGTGATGGGATTCAACTTCCTGAACCATCCCGTTCCACAGATTCGGGTTGACCTGCAAAAAGATATCGGGGCGGATCGGAAATGGTATATTGCGAAAGCGCACTTTCCATGGAGAACGACTCGCCTCGCTTGCATCTCGCACACGAATACTTCGCTGTAACTCGCTTCGAAGCGATTCGGGAAGCAAACCGTGGAAGAAAGCGAATGTTTCGCCGGCATCATTTTCGTAACAATCAATTTCGCCCAGATTCGGTACTTGATGCGCTGGCAGCGCATGGCGAATGATCGTCAGCAGCTGATTCAGTCCGGGCGTCAGGCAAAGACATTCTTGAATATCTACGATGCGGTTTGAACCTGTTTCGTGAAATCCTAACCGCTTCTGCCGGAAATCATATTTTAGACGCGCCCGCTGACGGTAACCAAAGGGTGCCGCTGTGAACACCTGGATTTCAGGAATCTCGATCCGATTTCGCCGGAGCGTCTCCTTCAGGATGCTTTCTTTCAATCGGACCTGCGCGGGATAGCTCGCATGGCTGATCTGGCATCCACCGCACGTGCCAAAATAGCGGCAATCAGGAGATCGGCGGTCGGGACTTGGCTCTACGATCTCAAGCGCTTCCGCTTCCAGGTAATCACGATGCTCGCGCGTGATTCGGATGCGCACCTTTTCGCCGGGTAGCGTAAGGGGAATCAACGTTACTTTTTGTAAATCGCGTGATAGCCCTTTGCCGCCAAAGACCACCTTCTCAACCGTAACAACTCGCTCTTCCATTTTGCGAGAGATGTTGTTACCGGCGGCCTTTGACAATCAAGTCGGCCAACAGGCCAAGAATTCCGGTTTGCACTCCGGCCATCAGAATGATCGATGCCGCCGTTGTGATGTTGTGGTACCGGTAGATTTCAAATGCTGAGAACACGGCTCCGCCAAACAAGAGCAGCAACGCGGCCGGCATAAAAACCCGCAATGGATCAAAATACATGATTGTGCGAACCACAAGCAAAAGGAAATTATAGGTGTCCGCAAATGGACGAATCTTGGAGTTTCCCTTCCTTTTGTAATAATTCACCGGAATGTATTTCACGGGATGGTTGTTGCAAAGGAGAGCCAGGGTGATGGTCGTTGTCAGAGAAAACCCGGGTGGATAGATACTAAGAAATCGCAGAAAAGAGGTTTTCCGGAAAACGCGAAATCCGGAGTTGATATCGGGAATCTTTGTTTGTGCCATATGATTGGCGAGCTTGTTCAGCACCCATTTCGCCGGACGCCGGACTGCGGGTATGTTTACATCTTTTCCGAGCCGGGCGCCCACGACCATATCGTACTGTTCCAGGTCCTGGAGAAGTCTTGGAATTTCCGCAACCGGGTATGTGCCGTCCGCATCGGTGATCAGGATCCACGGATATCGTGCGGACAAAACTCCCGTCTTGATGCTGGCTCCATAACCGCGATTCTCGGGATGGCGAATCAGCTTTACAGGCCTCGAGATCAGTTCGTCCGCAGTCTCATCCGTTGAGCCGTCATCGATGACAATGATCTCGAAATCGATTCTCTGAGCAGTGCAGATTCTATGGATTTCGTCGACTACATCTCCGATCGCCTGCCTCTCATTATACGCAGGGATCACGATAGAAACCCCTCCGGAATCAACACTTACAAGGGGTTCGCTCATAAGCGCATTATTATAGCACGCCCATTGTGGTGTGATATTCTAAACCGCAATGGAACTTTCCGTCGGGATTTCAGGAGCGAGCGGCGCCGCCTATGCTGTGCGGTTGTTGCAGGCGCTAGATGAATTGGAAGAGGTGAAGAAGATCCATCTGGTGATCTCTTCAAACGGATTCACTCTTTTGAAGCAGGAGATGTCGATTCGTCTCTCAGCCAGGACCTTCAAGGTCGCGCGATTGCTGGGACGCAATAGCAACAAGGTACAGTTTTACGACAACATGAATTTCTATTCACCGATCGCAAGCGGAAGTTACCCCACAGCCGGGATGATCGTGATCCCATGCAGCACGGGGACGATGGGGGCGGTTGCTTCGGGCGCTTCCTCCAACTTGATCCAGCGAGGCGCGGAAGTCGCCCTCAAGGAGAGACGAAAGCTCGTGCTGGTGATTCGCGAAACACCGCTTTCAGCGATCCATCTGGAAAATCTCCTCCGTCTCAGCAACGCGGGCGCGGTAATCTTGCCGGCATCTCCCGGCTTCTATCACCGACCGGCGGGGATCCAGGACTTGATTGATTTTATTGTTGGCCGCGCTCTCGATCAATTTGATCTGCCGCATCAGGTGGGAAAACGTTGGGGAAAAAAGTAGGATACGCCTTAAGTTCATTGCATTGAACGTCGTATGATCTCCAGGCTTGTTCTCACCTTGCGGATGATCAAGATTGAGCACTCAGTGTTCGCACTGCCGTTTGCGTTGATCAGCGCACTGGTTGCAGCAGGTGGCCTTCCTTCCTGGGGAAAACTGTTCTGGATTTTTGTTGCCATGGTTTCCGGTAGATCTTGCGCGATGGCGTTTAACAGGCTTGCCGATCACAGATTTGACCGCCTGAATCCGCGCACGAGCCGGTGGCCTCTTGCGGCGGGGTACCTTTCAGTGCCGTTCGTTGCAGTTTTTACTGCTGTATGCGCTGTGATTCTGGTTTATGCATCATCCCGGATCAACCACCTGGCATTTGTCCTGTCACCGGCGGCTCTTGCGATCATCTGTCTCTACTCTTTTGCCAAACGGTTTACCGCGTTGAGTCACTGGTTTATCGGATTGGCTCTGGCGGTCGCGCCCGCGGGCGCCTGGATCGCTGTTCGCGGCGCACTCGGCTTTGACCCGCTGATGCTATGTTTCGCAATTCTCTTTTGGACGGCCGGCTTTGATCTGATTTATTCCTGTCAGGACGCGCAATTCGACCGCGAACAGGGACTTCACTCAATTCCTTCCCAATACGGAATCTCGAAAGCCTTGCTTCTTTCAAACATCTGTCACGCGATCACGATTCTATTCCTGCTTGCGTTCGGATACATAACAGGGTTGGGGGCGTGGTACTTTAGCGGCTGTGCCCTGGTCGCTGCTTTGTTGATCTACGAGCATACTCTCGTATCTCCCACGGATCTCAGCCGGGTGAATGAGGCATTTTTTACGATCAACGGTCTGATCAGCGTCCTGCTTCTCGTGGCAACCAGTCTCGATCTGTACCTGTGATCGAGATGATCGAGACTGTGCGGCTCCAAGCCCCGCGGTGTGATGCTATAATTAGCTCGTATGAGCACAGTAGATCGCGTTTTACAGTCCGGGCTGGGCGACATTGCAAGAAAAGTTTTCGACGCAGTACGTCTGGACGGGGAAGACGGCGTCCGGCTGTATCAGTCCAGCGACCTGATATCGATCGGATATCTTGGCAACTTTGTCCGTGAAAAGCTCCACGGGAAGAAAGCCTACTTCAATGTGAACCGTCATATTGAACCTACGAATGTTTGCGTTCTGAAATGCGGTCTTTGCGCGTTTGGGAAAAACATCCGTGCGGCGGACGCGTACACATTTTCATTGGAAGAGATTTTCGAGCGTGCCAGGGAAGGAGCTGCAGAAGGCGCAACCGAGTTTCACGTTGTCGGCGGTCTCCATCCTGACTTGTCTTTCGACTATTACCTCGACATCCTGCGCGGGTTAAAGGAGCGGTTTCCCCACATTCACCTGAAGGCGTTTACTGCGGTAGAAATTCAATTCTTTGCAGATCTTGAAAATATCAGTATCGAAGAGACTTTGCGGCGGTTGATGGATGCAGGATTGGACAGCATGCCGGGAGGCGGCGCGGAAATTTTTGCGGACCGGGTCCGCGAGATCATTTGCAAAGGGAAGATCTCCGGCGCGCGCTGGCTGGAGATTGTCCGAGTCGCGCACCGGATGGGACTTCACTCGAACGCTACCATGCTCTACGGTCACGTCGAAACGTATGAAGAGCGCGTGGACCACATGCTGGCACTCCGCGATTTGCAAGATGAAACGAATGGGTTCAAGACTTTTATCCCCCTTGCGTTCCATCCCGCAAACACGCCGCTGGAATACTTGCCGGAAACTACGGGATTTGATGATCTGAAAAACATAGCGATTTCACGTTTGCTGCTGGACAATTTTCCACATATCAAATCGTACTGGATCATGGTAGGTACCCGGATGGCCCAGTTATCTCTTCGCTTTGGAGCAGACGATATCGACGGCACTGTTGCAGAAGAACGTATTACCCATGCCGCTGGTGCCCAGACGCCCCAAACTCTTTCCCGCGATGAGCTCGTGCGATTAATCCGGGAGATCGGCTGCATCCCTGTGGAACGCGATACCCTGTACGAAAAACTCCAACCTGTCTGATGAGATATGAAAAAAATCGGTGTGGTGGGCGCCGGAACCATGGGCTCCGGCATCATTCAGACATTTGCGGAAAAAGATTTTGATGTTCTGGCCTTCGAGAATAACAAATCGGCCCGTTCCAATGCGCGAGACAAAATTCAGAAATTCATCACAAAGCGCATAGAAAAAGGACAGATCACAAACGAACAGGCGAAGCAAACCATCTCCCGCGTAAATTGGTGTGAAGAGATTGAAGAACTCCGGGACGCGGAATTTGTTGTCGAAGCAGTTCTCGAAAATTTCGATTTGAAGAAAGACCTGTTTGTGCAGCTGGATCAGTTGACCTCCTCAGAGGTCATTCTGGCAACCAACACTTCCTCGATCTCTGTTACCAGGATTGCAACGGCCACGCGCAGACCGGACCGCTGTATCGGGATGCACTTTATGAATCCGGTTCCCCTTATGCCGCTGATCGAAATTATTCGCGGACACGTTACAAGCGATGCCACATATAAGACCACCGAACAGCTTGCGAAAGACCTGGGAAAAACGCCAGTCGAAGTGAACGACTACCCGGGTTTTGTTTCCAATCGTGTCCTGATGCCCATGATCAATGAAGCCGTCTACGCGCTGTGGGAAGGTGTGGGCACCAAAGAAGCAATTGATCAGGTGATGAAACTTGGGATGAACCATCCAATGGGGCCGCTGGAACTGGCAGACTTCATTGGTCTGGATGTCTGTCTTGCCATCATGAATGTTCTTTACGAAGGATTCTCCGATTCCAAATATCGACCCTGTCCGCTGTTGAAAAAGATGGTGGATGCGGGCCATCTCGGTCGCAAGTCCGGTAGGGGGTTCTACCAGTACTAATGTTTCGGTCTGTATTCCCGCTGCAGTGTTTTTGGTTGTGATTCGTTCACGTCGAGCATTTTCCGCAACCATTCGCTTCGGGAGATGGATTCGTGGCAGAGGGAAAAATCGTAGCGGGTCGGATCTTGCGGATCAAACTCGCGCAGAACTTCGGTGATCGCTTCCGCTTTTTGCCAGCTCAGGGAAGGGGTGCGGATCCATCCCAGCCGGTAGGCCACGCGGCCAATGTGAGTGTCCACCGGCATGATGAGATGCGCTGGTGAAACTTCGCGCCACAATCCGAAATCCGGACCCTCCCGGCGCACCATCCAGCGGAAAAATAGATTCAGTCTCTTGCACGTGCTCCCGTCTGCCGGCGATGGGAGCAGAAATGCGGGCGTACCCGGGGCAAGTGTCCGCAGCCGGTCCACAAACCCCGAGACTGCTATTTTAGTAGTACTATCTATAACATACGATTCCATGAATAGCGTGTACAGGGAGCCCCCTTCCGAATAGACGCGCGACAGCATAGATAGAAAGGACAGGATTTCCTTTGATTTGTGGAGCCGGTAATACGGTTTGTGGCGGGCAAGGGATCGGATCGCCTCCGGCCCGCGCTTCAGGAAAGTGTACGGAGAGGGCTGCATCAGTCCGAGCAGGCGTTCCACAAAGCCGCACAGACTGGTGACATTGCCGTACGCAAATGTGGCAGCCAGAAAACCCGCCGCCTCGATGTCGTGAAAAGATGAATAGCGGTGCGGAAATTGGATCGGATCGCGCCGTTTCGCAAAAAAATCGCGTGGCGAACGGCGGAATTCAGCCGTGTACCGATCGTACAGCCGGTCCAGCGTTTCCTTGATTTGCTTCACCTTCATTGTAGCGCGGGCGTCCCGCCCGCCGTAGAAAATTCGTGCACGGCCATATCTGGCGGGCTGGAAGCCCGCGCTACAGGCTCGTTTCCGGCACTCTCTTCATCCTTCATCCTTCAGTCTTCATCCTTTGGTTGCGGCCCGAAGGGCGGCGC
>CAZDDB010000021.1:0-22493 GCA_964504105.1 uncultured Acidobacteriota bacterium | reverse complement strand
CGAAAACCTGGCCGGCGGGACGCCGGCGCTACAGACCGTTTCCCGCCATTCTCCATCTTCAATCTTCTATCCTCGGCCTTTGGTTGCGGCTTTGCCGCTTCGTGTCTTTGTGGTTAACCCGGTCTCGCGATACCGTACCGTTTCATTTTCTTATACAGATGACTTCGTTCAAGCCCCAGAATGCGGGCTACCTTACTGATGTGCCAGCGGTTGTCTTCCAACGTCTGCCGGATCAGCTCGCGCTCCGTATCCTCCAACTTCGAATACAGTAGAGAGGCCGGCGCAGTTTCTGAACGCTGAGGCAACACGCGTTTCACTTCAACCGTGCCAATCGTATCCTCCAAAGTAATAATTGCAAGACGCTCCAGCAAGTTTCGCAGCTCACGAATATTGCCCGGATAGTCGTAACCGCCAAGAAGCTCAACTGCTTCCGGGGAAATGCGTTTCATCTTGATGTTGTTCTCGGGACAGATGCGATCCAGAAAATAGACGATCAGCGCGGGGATGTCCTCCCGATGATGACGAAGCGGAGGGACCTCCATCGGAAACACGTTCAGCCGGTAATACAGATCTTCGCGGAAAGCTCCCCGTTTCAATTCTTCTTCCAGTTTCCGGTTGGTCGCGGCCAGAACCCGGACATCCACCCTCATTTCTTTCTGTCCTCCCACGCGCTGAATCTCACCTTCCTGCAGTGCGCGAAGAATCTTGGGTTGAAGTGAGAGTGGAATTTCGCCGATTTCATCCAGAAAAAGAGTTCCTTCATCCGCTTGTTCAAACTTACCGATCCGCTGCTGCACCGCGCCTGTAAACGAACCCTTTTCATGCCCGAACAGTTCACTTTCAAACAGCTCTTGAGGGATCGCGGCGCAATTTACTTTTACAAATGGCTTCTCGCGCCGCGTGCTCTTCCTGTGGATTCCATACGCAACCAGTTCTTTTCCTGTGCCGCTTTCCCCGGTGATCAGCACACGGCTATTCTTTCCGGCAACCAGATCGATCTGTTCTCGAAGTTGCTGCATAGCGGCAGATTTGCCAACCAGCTCGTATTTCCGGTCGAGTTCCCGGAATGTTTCAGACTTTTCACAGTTGAAACGAAACAACTGATAGGCATTCTTGACGGCGATCAGCAATTTCTCCTCATCCGCCGGCTTTTCAAAAAAATCAAAAGCGCCTTTCTTGATCGCTTCCACCGCTCTTGCTGTCGTACCGTGGGCGGTCAAAAGAATCACCGGAACATAGGGATCAATCTCCTTCAATTTTTGCAGGGCCTGGATTCCATCCAGATCGGGAAGTTTCAGATCCAGGACAACGCAATCAAAAGAGCTCTTCCGCATCTGCATCAGGGCCTCCTCTGCTGTTTCAGCGGAAGCAGCATTGTGCCCATGCAATTCAAAAAAACGACTCAACGCGGTGCGGATGTTTTTCTCGTCATCGACAATCAGTATTCTCATAATGTTTTGGAGTGTAAATATTCAGGACTGCCGAAGGAAGTCAGTCTCGCGAAAAATTCAACGGACCGGCGGACAACGCACCTCGCCCTTCGAGGGATCGAGATTGCGGAAACAGCAGTGACCGTAATCTCTCTTGCACGGGAACAGGCTTTGAAGCTCCACGGTCGAGCATGAGTTTTAAATCTTCCAGTTCCTGCGCAGAAATGAGTCCTCTGCCGGCAATGTAGGTGAGAGACTGGGTTTTTTCTGCGAGGGTCGGCATCAAGATCTCGGTGCCGCCCCAAACTGTTACCACAATGTTGTCCTGTTCTTTGAGTCGGATCTGCGAACCCCCCATTAATGTCAGATGAAACATCTTTCACTCCTTTGATGGAAAGATACGAAAGATCTGTCTAATTGTTCGGAGCGACTTGCGTTTCAGGGAACAGGCTTATCGTACCATCCGTGTAAATTGCCAAAAAAAGCGGCGTCCAGCATCTCTCATCTATGCACTGTCGCTGTACGTTGTGGAGCGATTGTATGTGCAAGCTCGGTTCCGTGTCAAACGCATGGATTTCGCCATGCATTTCAAGTATGTTTAATCGCGGAATGAATTCCAGGATTGCGCCCCACAGTCACGTGGGAGTATATAATAGAAACTTCGTGAATCTTCGCGTCTTGGTGGCTTTGTGGTTACCTCGACTTCCCTAAGTGAGGTTGTCCGATGTTTTCGTCAGGTGCCAATATCGATTTCAAGCGTCTGGAACAAGAGATCCAAAAAGAAATTGAAGAAAGAAAAAAGATGCTCTTTACGGAGGAAGATCTGGATGAACTGCAGAAACTGCAGTTGAACATCGTTCCGAATCCCGACCGTGTTCGCCCGTTCTTTCACAAGGAGCTGGAGTTTGATCAGCCTGACCTGAAGTTTTATGAAACGGACTACAACATTGATCTGAATACGTTTCTTTATTCTGCGGAATCGAATTTTCTGATGAAGCTGCGCCGCTGGTTCCGTCCGTTTTTCCGCCTCCACGGCAACATGGATGCGGTGATCCACAAGCAAGCGATCTTTAATCAGAACCAGTCTCAATTGAATACCGCCGTTGCCAGTTGCTTGGAAAAACCTTTCCACTATATTCGCGTCCTGCATACGATCGTGAACTATCTGGTGTCCGAATTGACCAAGCAAACCCTGCAACATCAAATGCTCAAGAGTCAGGTGGAAGCCCTCGCCTATGATCTGGAGATGTTGCGAAAGCGAGAGCGGTGCCTCGAACAAATGGTAGTGCTCAAGAAAGATTAAGTCTGAGATCGATTTTGTAATGCTCCAGTTTTCGAACCCCGCGGCACTCTGGCTGCTCGCTTTGACCCTACCCGTTGTGCTGCTCTACCTTCTGAAGCAAAAACGCCGTGAAATCACCGTGCCCAGCGTCCTCCTCTGGAAACAGGCCGTGGAAGACCTTTCTGCCCGGACTCCTTTTCAGAAGCTCCGCAGCAATCTATTGTTGCTGCTTCAGATTCTGATCATCGTCATGTTGACGGCGCTTCTCTCACAGCCCTATTTGCCTGCCGCGTCCCGGGAATCATCCCGCTGCATATTGGTTCTCGATCTTTCCGCCAGCATGAAAGCACGGGACGTGAAACCAAGCCGCTTTGCGTCAGCGCGTGAGGAACTGCTGGATGTTCTGGATTCGGTTTCACCGGCAGACGAAGTCATGCTGATCTCTCTTTCTTCAGAAGCCAGCGTGCAGCAGACCTTTGCTCTGGGAAATCATTTGAGGGTGCGTTCGCGGCTTCTGCGCCTTGAGCCCGAAGATACCCCGGGTGAATGGGAACAGCTTCTGCTTTTGCTCAACCCGCTACTGAAAGAAAAACCGCGTCCACGAATTATAATCGCTTCCGATTTTGCGAATTTTCCTGCGAATTCATTCGCCAATCTTTCCTTTGAAGCGATCTCCGTGGGAACCTCGAGCGACAATGCAGGGATTACCCGGGCGGCGCTGCAACCGCTTCCGGAGGATCCCGGGAATCAGATGCTTTTCTACCAGATCAGGAACTTCGGCTCCGAAACCAGAAAGGTCGAATTGCAAATCAGCATGAATGAAGAAGTGATCGATGCCTATGAAATCACAATGACTGCCGGAGAGACCTCCGACCGGAGCAAGAGGTTGCCGGTTCTCAATCCGGTAATGATCCGGATTCAAATCGTGACGGGAGACGCATTCTCTGTCGACAACGACTTCGTGTTCTATGCGCAGCCACAATTACGCATTCCGGTCAATCTGCAAATGGACGATCCCTTCACGCGCAAAGCCCTGGATGCGCTTCCGTCAGTCGAATTATCCCCTTCCGGAAAGGTCGTCGTGCGAAGCGGACCGGCCGGCCCGCTTGACTCAGGATATTGCATTACCTTCCGACGTAGTGGAAAAGATGCGCCCGTTTCCGAGCCGGTACAGTGGAAAAACACACATCCCATCCTTCGTTTTGTGGATGTGAGCCGGTGGCGGTTTGTACCCGCACCAAAAACTGAAGTCCCAGCGCAAGCCACAATCCTGGTTGAAACTGCTCAAGGAACCGTGGTCTACGCAATCGATCGTCCGAATTCCCGCCAGGTCGTTCTGAATTTCGCCATCGAAGACAGCAATCTTCCGCTTCTGGCCGGGTTTCCCATATTTCTACAGAATTCAATCGAATGGATTCGAGATGGAATCGAGAAACCCCTTCCGACGCTCACCGGCAGTGAATTGAAGCAGGAAGGCCCTTTCACTCGTTTCAAGCGGCAAGGTTATGCAAATCTTGCAGATTCGGGAGAATCCAACATAGCGCCGGTGAAAATCTCCGGACACGCGGGAGCCGAAACCAGATCCGTTGCCGGAAGGATCGACTTATCTGTTTGGTTCTTGATTCTTCTGCTTTGGATTGCTATTTTGGAATGGTGGGTATTTCACCAGCGTATGCGCGCCGAAGCTTGATCTTCCTGACTCTGTTCCTTCATTTGTCTGCCGAAGCGGAGGTTCATGGAAAATTGCCGACAACAACAGTACTGATTGCAAAAGATGTAAAGGTGGAGGCGGAGCTGGCGTACACCGATGAAACGCGCGCGCAGGGATTAATGTTCCGCAAATCGATGCCGGAGGACGCGGGAATGCTATTCCTGTTTCCCGATCTCTCCCAGCAGGGTTTCTGGATGAAAAACACTCTGATCTCGCTGGACATTCTCTGGCTGAATGAACGGAAAGAGGTCGTTTACTTTGTGACAGCTTCACCCTGCCGGAAAGATCCTTGTGCGACATACGCTCCCCTGCAAAAAGCGATGTACGTCCTGGAATTGAATGCGGGCATGGTGAAAAGACACAACATCAAGATCGGCAGCCGGTTCGAGTTCGCCGTCCCCGTCGAAATCCACGATATCAAGTAGGGGCGGCATGGCATGCGCCCTTTTGTGACGAAACGGGGCGCACGCCGCGCGCCTCTACAAAGGAAGAGCCCTCCCTCACAAGAAAAAGCCCCGGTAGTCCGTCCGAGCGGACTCCGGGGCGTCTGAAGGAATTCGAACTATTCCGGCTTGATCACAACGAAGAAGCCACGGCGGTTAAAACGCCGTGTAATTTCTTTTTCGTTATCGTATTTGGGCCGGCTTTCTCCATAGCTGATCGTACGGAGTCTGGAGGCAGAAACTCCCTTACCTGCCATGTAATCGCGAATCGCATCAGCACGGTTCTGGCCAAGCGCGAGGTTGTACTCATCCGTTCCGATATAGCAACAATGACCTTCAATGGTCACACTGACGTTGGGATGATCGGTCATGTACGATACAACTGAATCGATCTTGGCTCTTTCTTCCGGAGTGACTACATATTGATCAAACGGGAAGTAGACTTCCGGCCACACGAATTCCGGCGCGGGCGGCGCTCCCGGTGGCGCTGGAGGAGCCGGAGGAGCCGGTGGAGCCGGTGGAGGTGATGGAGGACCTGGAGGCGGAGGAACCGCTCCGCCCGCTCCGCGGCCCGGAGCGTAACTGAACATAACAACGGCACCGTTGGGATTCTCGGAGTTGTCGCTCTCTGCGGAAAGATTACGTCGATATCCACCGGAGAGATACCAGCTTTCATTGAACTTAAGTCTCAGACCGACCGTCAGGTCCGTCGACTCCTCGAACTCGGCATCATCCGAAAGGATTTCACCGGTCAATTCAACAACTCCCTGAATGCAGTGGTCCGCGGGGAAATTCGCGCCTACTCCCCACCGAAATGGATTCCCCACATCGACATCGCCGATCAGCTCGCTGCCATCGACATTAATTCTCTTGGGATCTCCTTTGATTGTGAATCCGGCATTCCCGGCAAGCCCGAGGCCGCCACCAACCGTACCGCTCGCAATAAAATCGAAGCCAAAATCCGCTTTGCCGGTACCCACGCCTTCTTTGTCATCCGCTGTGGGAATCTTTACAAAGCCGCGAACTCCTAACCCGCCGTTCTCCATACGGACGAATGTGTATTTAGCGCCAACTTGAATGTCGCCAAATCCGTCTCTGTATTCGGAACCGCGAGTGCCTACATCAGAAGACACAACCTTGCCATTTACCGTGCTGAGCAAGGAAACTGGGATTTTCGGATCGATGTCATAACCGACATACGGAGTCACCATCGCCACAAATTCCAGGTTATCGGTGATTCCGTAACCGAATGTCGCGGAGTAGTAGGAAATGTCCACGTCAAGAGGATCGCGATCAATATTGTTATAGTTCACGCCGAACGACCACTTTCCTTTCAAAAGTGTGTCGCTGGTTAAGACGGTGAATAGCCCCTTTTCACCTGTTACAGTAAGGCCATCATCCGCCCGCACACCGGACGTTATCACGACGGAAATAAATATCATGCATAGGATCAAGAATTTTCTCATAGGTAATTGTCCTCCTTTACAACAGCAACCGTAAATCCATTTAGTTCTCTGTCCACAAGATACGCCTTGGAAGCAAAACTACCGCCCCCTCAGCAAATACTACGAAACTAGGATATAAGCAGAAATGGCGAGTGTCAAGGATGTGGAATCAAAATTCGCTTAAATTCATGGCAGTCAGTTATTGATGTTGAGTTCGATATGGTCTTTGCCGTCATAGGTAAACAATTTGCCTTTGTCGCTCATTCTGGTTTCCAAATGGACCGTCCGTTTCCAGATCGAATGGATGTTGCGGAGCGTGTCCTTCGCGTATTCCATATCCAGATCGATCCCCTCATATTGGTGCTGCAAGTACAGTTCCCCGCGGTTCTTGAAGTTTCCGTCGACTGCGTGAATGATCGGCTGACCAAAATTAGTTAACGAGAACAAAAGCCTCAATTTGATGTTATGAAACTCACGGTCGGAGATTTCGTACATCCCGGTTACATCGTTGTACCTGTAGGTAAAAAGCTTATGCTTCTCACAGAATTCCTTGGTCAGATAGTTGTCGATAAAGGTAATGTCGTTGGCAACACGGCGCACTTCGAAGATCTTTTGGCGTCCCAGACCGAGATGGCGGTCCCACGTTTTCAGCTTTTCCATATCATCACACTCTTCGTATTCTTTCCCGAACTTCCCCTTATTCCAGCGGTCCTCGATGTCCTTCCATAATTCGATGCCCAGTTTGTATGGATTGAGGGAACCGGGACTGCTTCCCAGGGTCCCGGAGTGATGATCGGCATAATCCACGAGCTCAGAATCTTTCAGGCATTTCCCGGTCATGATGGTGGAATGCCAGTACGATGCCCACCCCTCGTTCATGATCTTGCTCACTCGCTGTGGCGCAAAGTAGTAGTTTTCATCGCGGATAATGGAGAGGGCCACCTTTTGCCAATTTTCCAGCGGCGCGTTGTCGATCAGAAAAAGGACGATGTCTTTTTCCGGATGATCGGGAAATTTGCTTGCACGCGCTTTCTGATCAGAGATCTTCTTCCTCTGCTCTTCCACAAAATCCGGAGGATTTACAAAGACATCCATGTAATCCTTGGAACGAAGCCGCACTTGAACCGGATCCTCATCCTCCCCTTCGACAAGCTCTCTGTGGGCCGCAGGGCGCCGCTTGATAAAAAGTGAATGGAAATCGATCAGATCATCAATGGAAAGACAGGTATCCAAAAAATTTTCAACTGTTTCCGGTCCATATTTTTCCGTATATCTGCGTAGAATCGTTCCGTGATTGGCCATCCCATCCATCATCTTGCGGTTCGTGGCGGAAAACCACTGGTTGTTCTTAAAAAAGTCGGTATGACCGTAAACATGCGCAATCACAATCTTTTGATCAACAAGCGCATTGTTTTCCAGGAGGTAAGCATACGATGGATCATTGTTGATCACCATCTCATAGATCTTGTGCAGACCGTACGCATACGATTTTTTCAGGTGCTCGTATTCCATTCCGAAGGACCAGTGTGGATAACGTGTAGGAAATCCGCCGTAGCTGGCTACTTCGTTGATTTGATCAAAATCGAGGATTTCAAAAATCGTTTCAAAAGGATCGAGTCCGTATTCAAAGGCGTATCCCTTGATCTCATCCCGGATCTTTTCAAGCTCAGGACTCAGATTCATAGGAAACCACGAAGACACGAAGACACGAAGATGGTTATCTTCATCTTCCCTTTCCAAGGAATGCCTTAATGGAGTCGTAGATTTCGTCTTTGCTGTTTATTTTCGAAGTAAGCATTTTCGGTTCTTCAGGGAATGCCTCCTCGAGGCCATACAGGAAGTCCCCGCTGCCGTAAGCGCTTTTCACCTGTCCGTAACAAAAGAGATTGATGCGAGGCAACAAACCTTTTTCCAGAATCGACATACATTCGGAAGTATCCCCTCCGTCCCAGTTGTCTCCATCGGAAAAATGGAACAGGTAAATATTCCAATCTTGCGGAAAGAACTGCTCGGTGATCAGCCGGCTGCATAGTTTGTACGCGGAGGAGATCTTGGTGCCTCCTCCCTCGCGAATATAAAAAAAAGTATCATGGTCGACTTCTTTGGCTACAGCATCATGCACGATATAGCGTAATTCGATACGGCTGTACTGCGAACGGAGCCATGTATCGATCCAGAATGATTCGAGGCGCACAATTTCTTTTTGCTCGGGCCCCATCGATCCGGAAACATCCATCATATAAATAATGACTGCGTTGCTTTCGGGAATCGTGTTCAATTTCCAGGAACGGTAGCGGCGGTCTTCGCGGATTGGAACGACCAGCGGGTCATCGAAGTTGTAAATCCCTGAAGAAATTTGGCGTTTGAGCGCTTCCTTGTACGTCCGCTTGAAATGACGGAGCGACTCAGGACCGGCGCGGCTTATCCCGGTATATTTTTCCTTTTCGGTGACGATATTTCTTTTGCCGCGCGCCTCAATATTGGGAAGGGCGAGCTCCTCTCCCAGGATTTCTGCGAGTTCTTCGAGCGTGATTTCTACTTCCAGGAGATGGGACCCGGGCGCGTCGCCTGCTTTGCCGCTTTGCCGCGGATCACCCGGACCGAGAACCGTGCCGGCGTCGCCTTCGCCCTGACCGACACCCCCGGCCTGGCGGGGATCAAAACGGAACCGCGGGAGGTCAATTCTCGGAACCGGGATGCTGACGATATTCTTACCCTGTTTCCCGATCAATTCTCCCTGAGTAATGTATTTCTTCAGCTCACGCTTGATCTTCCCGCGAACAATCTGTTTAAACCGGCTGTGATCCTGTTCGATCTTGGCGATCAATTATCGTCTCGCCTCCCTCTTCACATCTCCGCGCGCAAAAATACTGGCCACAAAATTTAACACGTCGGTGGCGCACACATCGCAATAGCCATAGTTGTTAATCATCCGGCTCTTTACAATATCAATCTTTTCCTGAGTCTCCTTGTCAACCACGGTTGAGACAAGACTGGAAAGCTTAATGGAATCCTTCTGATCCTCAAACAGTTTCATTTCAAGCGCCCGGTGTAACCGCTCGTTGGATTTATAATCAAACGTCTTCCCGCTGACAGCCAGAGCCCCGATGTAGTTCATGACCTCGCTACGGAAATCGTTTTTCCGGTTTTCGGGAATGTCGATCTTTTCCTCAATCGACCTCATCAGGCGTTCATCAGGCTCCTCATCCATCTCCGTGTATTTATTCTTGACCTTTTCCCCCTGCGTATACGCCTTCACGTGATCGATGTAGTTTGCGCAGAGACGCTTGATCGCTTCTTCATCAACGGAGATAGCGCGTTGCACCTCGTTTTTCGTAATTTCTTCGTACTCTTCTTTGACCATTGCCAGTAGCTCTTTGAACCGCTTGCGATGCTCTTCGCTTGTAATCAGGCTGTGGTGCTTGAGTCCGCTTTCAATTTCATTCATCACCATGAACGGATTGACGCAAGTCTCATTGACGTCGCTGACAAGGGCGTTTGAGATTTTGTCCTGAATGTATCTCGGCGAAATTCCGAACATTCCTTCGCGCTTTGCTTCCCTCTTCAGTTCTTTAATATTATCCGAGGTAAATCCCGCCAGAGTCTTTCCGTTATACAGTTTCAGTTTTTGCATCAATGTCAACTGGACATGTTTCGGGTCTTCGAGACGCGTCAGGACCGCCCACATCGAAGCCATTTCCAGCGTGTGCGGCGCGATATGTTTTCCACGGATCTTTTCCGGACTGTAGTCTTTCTTATAAATCTTGATCTCATCATCGAGCCGTGTGATGTACGGGATATCAACCTTCAGTGTTCGGTCACGAAGGGCTTCCATATATTCGTTGTTCTGCAGCCTGCGGTATTCCGGTTCATTGGTGTGGGCGATGATCACTTCATCGATGTCGGTTTGGGCAAACTTCTTTGGTTTAATGCTGTGTTCCTGGGATGCGCCCAACAGATCGTAAAGGAAGGCAACATCCAATTTCAAGACTTCAATAAATTCCACGATGCCGCGATTAGCGATATTGAATTCGCCGTCAAAATTGAAAGCGCGCGGATCGGAATCAGAGCCGTATTCCGCGATCTTACGGTAATTGATGTCCCCCGTTAATTCAGTAGAATCCTGGTTCTTCTCATCCTTTGGCTGGAACGTTCCAATGCCAAGACGGTCTTTTTCAGAAAGGATAATGCGCCGGACTTGCAGGTGCTGGATTACTTTCTGCCAGTCTCCTTGATACTTTTTCATCATTTCCTTGTAGGTAAAACGGCAGGACGGGCATAGATCCCCCTCGATATGGATCTGTTCTCCCGGAGATTTTCCCTCATTGATGGAGTCGAGAAATTTCTTGCGAAGCTCCACCGGAATCAGGTGAAGCGGTTCTTCGTTCATCGGACACCATCGTGCCTCTTGCCTGGAAGGGCGGCGTTCGGCATCCACATCCGAAAGAACCCAACCAAAGGAATACAGCGGGCCGTCATCGCTCCGCGAGTATTCCTCCAGCCCGCGCTTGAGCAATCGGACGATCGTGCTTTTGGAACTCCCTACCGGGCCATGCAGCAAAAGGACACGCCGTTCGGGTCCGTACTGCTGAGCGGCCGAGCGGAAGATTTGAACCAGGTTCATGAGCGAACGCTCCAACCCGTAAATGGCGTCGCGCTGCGAAAATTGCGGATTGGCAAAGAAGTTATAACGGATCAGTTTCTCTTTGCCGTCAAAAAATTCTTCGGAACCATACGACATAATCATGTCGTATACCCGCTGAAACGATGTGCGCGCAATCCGGGGATTGCGAGTTACCATGGAAAGGTATTCTTCAAAGGTGCCTTCCCAGTGAAGTTTGCGGAATCGATCGGGATCGACCAACTCATTCAACGATTTCAGAATCCGCTGACCGTCATCCGTGATCATCTCCTTCACCTCCAACTTCAACCTTAATTATATACAGACACCCTGTATTTTTCCTGTTTTTCTCTGGTGGCGGGCGTCCTTGCCCGCCAGTTCATTGCCCGACGGCGGGCACGGAGGCCCGCCTCTCCAGATCGAACGAAGCCTTCGCTGCGCAGATACGGATGTATTCCAGAGTTCTACGCAGATTACGTTCACCGCCGGGAAATGTCTTGATGCGTGACGCAAAGAACTGCTCCACATCCGAAGCCTTTGCCTCGCTGCAAAATGAGGCAGCCATCAGCGGCAGTCTACCGTTGTCGGTAGGTGAAAGACGGGCGGTCAATTGATCAAAGTTCTGCTTCAAAAATTCCCATGCAGCATCACGAGTTCCAATTTCTTCCATCTGGGCTGTAAGAGTCAAAGATACCTCGTTCACCCGCAGTTCAGGATCCACAGAAAGAGATCTGGCTTTTGCGGCGAGAGCGGGTGTGTCCGCTTTTCCGAGAGCTGTCAGAATCCGGTTCCGCAAAAGAGAATCACTGCTTTGTTTGAATAGACCTGTCAGTTGATCAAAAAAACTTTCATCTCCTTCCTGTACGGCCACGCCAAGGGCAATCGGCACCAGATCAGGGTCAACGGCATCCGGATGGATTTTACTTTCCATTGCGGGCCCGGCATATGCCCGCCCCCGTTTGCCCGCTTCCTCACGAACGGCCCCATCCCGGGCGGTAAATGCCAGAAAATCGATCACATCGTTCCGGAGCAATTTCATTTCTTCGGTATCGCTGTTCCGGGAGGCAAAACCGAGTCTTGCGAACGCGTCGTGATACAACTTCGCGCCGAACTCCTGCATCTCAGATTTCTTGCCGAGATAATCGCGGGAAAAACGGATCAAATTCATGGGCGCTTTTGCAAGGTTCCGCTCTGTAGATGAAGCAAACGGAGCAAGCGACTCCAGCGCATCCGTTGCAGAAATGCGGCCGGAGGAAAAGGACGCCTCCAAACTGTCCGCAATCGACAGTTGCTCCCGCAACGAAATCACGCCTGACGGAAGTTTCTGCAGCGCTCCATAGGATGGGGAGGAAAAACCCCAGCGGTAGTAGCCGGAACCATTCGAGTTGGGCATGATCCATTCCGGACAGCCATTTTCGGTGAGCACAACCTGGGTTTCCTTCTGCGAAAACAAAAAGCATTTTTGTGAAGCCGTTTCGGCGGCGCCAAAACGCACACAAACCGGAATTTGCCAACGCACACTCGCATCGGCCGTTGATCCGAGCGGAAGATAACGCGATTGCTTCAACTCAACAGTGGCGGTTTTGCCGGAGCAGACCTTGCGAACTTCCACAAAGGGCACACCGGGCTGCGTCAGAAAAGTAAAAAAGGAATCCCGCAGTTCTTTTCCTGCACTTTCAGAAAGAGACTCCAAGAAATCTTCCGCCGTCGCGTTCGAGGTACTGAATTTCAGAAGATGATACCTGATCGCTTGCCGGAATTTTTCAGCGCCCGCGTACTTCTCAAACATTGCAAGAACGCCGCCCCCTTTGGAGAATATCGTAAAATCAGCGATCGATCTGATATCCCCTGCGTCATCCACTTCGCGGCGGATCGGACGGGCCGCAGCAACACTATCCTGGTTCATGGCATTCTGCGAAGATAGGATCTCTGTCAGATTCGCGTTGTACTCGGGATTCCATTCCTGGACCGTGCGGCGGGCCATCCAGGTTGCAAACGATTCATTCAACCAGATATCGTTCCACCACGGCATGGTCACCAGATCACCAAACCACTGGTGAGCCAGCTCATGGGCCATCACGTCGGCAAATCTGCGCCTCTGACTGATCGGGGCATTCCCGGAATCGAGAAGCAGGAGCTCCTCCCGAAACGTGATCGCCCCCGCGTTTTCCATCGCGCCCCAATCAAAATCGGGTACCGCTATGACATCCAACTTTTCAAAGGGATACGCAATCCCCATGTATTCTTCAATCACCTTTAAGATGCTTCCCGTGTTTTCCAGCGCATACCGCAGATTCTGTCCCTTCCCCTTCACCGAAACTCCGCGAAGAGGTAGGGGATGTTTGCGAACCACGTTGGGAGGAATCTCAGGACCGGATACGACGTCGAAATCTCCTACAGCGAAAGCCAGCAGATACGTGGGCAGTTTTACCGTGCGGGCAAACCGGATACGCTTCATCCCGGAATTCAATCGAGTCTCGCTAACTACTACAGTATTCGTAATTGCCTGGTGTTCCTGTTTCACGGTCAGCGTGATGTCGAACGGTGTTTTGAAAGCCGGCTCGTCAAACCCGGGAAAGCAGAGCCGCGCAGCAATCGCCTCAAACTGGGAAAATGCATAGGACTTTCCCCCTTCATCCACGCGGTAAAGTCCTTCCAGCCTGCGGTTAAATGGAGCGTCGTACGAAATCACCAGCGTGACCGTCTGCGGGGCCAGTGTTTCCGTCACATCCAGCCGTGCCACACCGTCTTCCGTAACCTGCGAGTACCGGGCCGAGATGGTTTTCCCGGTTTCTAAAATCAGACTTGCCTGTTGAACCTGGATCTCCCGGCCGTGAAGCCAGATCATTTGCCGTTCTTTTTGGATCTGCACCTGGATCTTTACTTCGCCGGAAAAGCGCTCCTGTTCCGGCAAAATCGTTAAAGAAAGTTCGTAAGCCAGCGGCCAGACGTCTTCTGGGAGCCGCCCGGTTGGCGGCGCTTCCTGCGCCGGACAAACCAGCGGCATCAGGCAGAGCAGAAGTGACACACAAAACAGAGTTTTCATTCTTCGGAAAAAGACCTGTCCGGGAATCGTTGAATGATCCCGGGCAGCACCGAAATCAAAGCAGGTGGGACCAGCAATGGTGTCGGGATCGATGTATACGAGTAGAGATAGATTCCATCTTTCTCAAATCTTGTGTACGAGGCCGCGCCAAATAGACTCTTCCCCAGCGCGTCGAACTCTTCCTGCAACCCATATTCGCGGATCCAGTTGTTCGCCGGGTCTTCCATTCTCTGTTTCAGGATGGACGAGTACATTTGAAGATAGGCTTGCACGTTTGTATAAGAAAGCGCGTTCAACTGATCGGGAAAACCGGCCGTCGCTCTCCTGTAATCCGGCGCCAATGCGATTGTCTTTTTCGATTCACGGGCATCGATCGCTTTTTTCAGAAGACTCAGATCACTGGAGAAATAAAACCGGGCGCCATCCAGAAACATCGCTGGAGAAGCAGAAAGATTTCCAATTTTTAAGCGCAGTACATCCACCTTCTTTCCCTGATAGGTTTGTTCTTGTTTCTCAAGGCCGCGGAGCGCAGCAAGCCCTACAAGACGGTCAATCGTTTCCTTGAATTTCGCAGGATTGCGCAGATACAGGATCGCGAGCAGCTTTGTTTTGGATGGATCGGACGGGGACTCCCCGGCTTCATAAGAAAACGCATATTCGTTTCCAAGCGGTTCCAGCAGATCCCGGCGAATGTCGAAATTGAACACGGTTCTCGCCAGATCAAGGCCTTTTTGCCATTTCTCATAATCTTCCGCTGCCAGCGCGCTTTTCATCTGGGCGTTACCCTCATCCCACATTTTCGACAAATCGGCCAGGGTGCCGGCGTTCAGAACACGAGCATCGAACGGAATCGATTCCGGTCCTGAGAGTTTTTGCGGGTGCTGCTCCAGATAGATTTTCAACAACCCTTCCCTTTGCGGTTTTACCGACAACAAGCCACTCTCCTCAAAACCCGGCTCTTTTACGCTGACACGATAGGCGAAGCTCTCCAGCGAATGGAGGCCGCTGATTTGAAAAATCGATTCCCAGAGTTTTCTTTTTGAAACCGGAATAGAAGCCTTCACCGTCTGCAAGATGTTTTGCGCATCAAGAAACAAGAGAATGCCGCGGTTGGTTCCGATTTTTTTCCGAACGCCTTCAAACGAGGGATTGCCGGAAAGAGAAGGGCGCTTCTTTTGTCCAACTTCGATTAACACCCGCAGACTTTCCTCCGTGTACGCAACGGCGAGATAGTGTCCCTTCAGGTAATATCCGGGAGAAGCGCCTGCAGGAAGCCTCTTACTGCTATATTTATAATACGTAATTCCTTCATACGAGACGTGGTCTTTGCGTAGGTCGGGGAACCTTCGTTTCATGCCCGGATCGAGCCTTGTTTCGAAAAACCTCAAAGTCTCTTCCTCGTCAGCAACATACGCCACCAGCGCCCCCCCGATGTGCCGGGAGTCTGCCGGAAAAGCGGCAAAAGCAACCTCTTCCTCAAATTGAGCCAGGAGGAAACGCGGATCGGCACCGGTGACGCTCTCGAAAACACTGTACAGGCGGTCGATCTGGTGTTCGTATGTCCTGCGCCGCGGGGACTTCCGCAATTCTTGCATCAGTAGCGTCCGGTCAAGATTCTTCCTCGCCTCCTTTACGTTATGAAGAAACAGATACGCGACGGTTTCCCGGGGAAATACTGTTTCGGCATAGGGCCGCGAAAAATAACCGATTAGAAAATAGGCCACTGCACCCAGAAATCCACAGGCGAGCAGTGCCGCAAACAATTTTTTCATACGACATATATTACAAGGAAAACCATGAATTTGGAATCAAGAACGGGGGTTTCGATTCCCGCTAAGTGCGCAGAAATGAAAGCGTTTCCTTGAAAAACCGCGGATTGCTGTGGTAAGATGACACCGTCTCGAGACATGATGTGAAAAACAAGCCGTGCTTCCTGTATGCAAGAATTTCCTGAGAAAATTGACAAGTATCAGATCCTTTCTGTGCTGGGTAAAGGGGCGATGGGAATCGTCTATCACGCCTATGATCCCATTGTAAAGAGAGATGTTGCCCTCAAGTTCCTCTCCTCCATCGGATCGGAAGAAACGGAATTGATCTCTCGTTTTGAGAGAGAAGCCCGATTGGCGGGAAGTCTACGCCATCCGAATATCGTCACCATCTACGATCTCGGCCATTTTGAAGGCCGTCCTTACATCGCAATGGAATACATTGTCGGCAGGGACCTGCAGACGGTGATCAAGCAAAAACAGGAACTCGCGTTTGAACAGAAAGTGGAAGTTATCCTCCAGATCACGAAGGGGCTGGATGCAGCACATCAAAAAGGGATCATCCACCGCGATATTAAGCCGGCAAACGTCCGGCTGCAGGAAGACAACAGCGTCAAGATCATGGATTTTGGAATTGCGCGAATGGGCACTTCCGAATTGACCCGAAGCGGTTATATTATCGGCACCCTCCAGTACATGTCCCCCGAACAGATCTCCGGAGATCAACTGGACCCGCGCTCCGATATCTTCTCCACGGGAGTGATTGCCTACGAACTTTTCACGTATCTCAATCCGTTTAACGGCGAACATACGGTCGATATCATGTACCGCATCCTGAATGTCCGGCCTCAGCCGATTCAAGGATTGCCGGATGAATACGGGACCGAGCTGAATCAGATCATCATGCGCGCGCTGGAAAAGAATCGTGATTTGCGATACGCGAGCGCGAAAGAAATAGCGCAGGATCTGGAAGAATATTTGTTCTACCTGAAGAGTCTAAAATTTCGGCGCAAGCCGGCAGCCCGTGCTGTGACGTATACGGAAGGAGTCACGCAGATTCTTTCCCCGGAGCAAATGCCGTTGACCCCGGCCAAAGATCCTGAGATCCCACCCACGGTTGTAGCTGACGTCCAGAACATGCCCACGTACCACATGCCCACGCCGGCGCCTGCTCCGACTTTTGGAATCCCGGAACCGCAGAAGGCTCCAAGAACAGGAATCGGCGCCAATTACTCCGAAACGGCGCAAGTCTTGATGAAAGGAACTTCAGCCTGGCAAGAAAAGAAATTCTTCATCCTGGGTGCGATCGTTGCTCTTCTATTTATTGGAGGTCTCTTCTTTGTTGCAAACTTGAAGAAGAACGGAGTTTCCGAAGACGGGCCAAAACCCGGACCGATTCCCGTAGAACAACCGGCGCCGGCAGGAAACCCTCCTGCGACCACAATGCCTCCGGTTCCCGTCCGTACCATTCAAGTGTCAAGTATTCCTCCCGGTGCAACAGTCGCACTGGACGGAAAAGAAGCCGGATTGACCCCATCGCAAATTAAGCTGGAAGATACACAGCCGCATGAACTCACATTGAAACTGGAAGGATACGAGCCGGCTACTAAGACCGTCGATTCCACCATTCTCGAACCATTGAGTATTTCCTTGCAGCCGGTCATTGTGCCCGGCACCGTAAGATACACCGGCTCCTACCCGGTAACCATGTTTGTGGGCGGAAAGGCAATTTCAGGAAACTCGGTAGACCTTGCTCCCGGATCTTATGCGTTGACATTCCGAAGCAAGAAGAATCAGAAAGCATTCATCCGATTCAGCCAGACCGTAGACGTGCAGCCCGGACAAACGATCACAATCAAAGGTCCCCCAAAAGGGATGGGCGTTTTGAATGTGAACGCAACACCGAGCAACTGCCGCATCTCGCTCGACGGCGAGTTTGTCGATGTCGTGCCGATCAGAAACTTGCCGGTTCAGGCAGGTAGCCACACAGTCCAATTCAACTGGGAGAGAATGGGAAAGAAACTCGAAAAGCTGGTGGTGCTTGCACAGGGTCAATCCGAAACACTCATGGGATCGATGAAGGACGCGGATCAATAAGTGGTCATGAAAGCGGCGGCATTTTCTCTCTTGTTCTTTCTACTTCTTTGTTTGATCGGGCAGCCTGCCGACGATCCCGCGCAGGGACACTACGAAAGCGCGCTCTTCCTGTTGCAAAACCAGAAATACCAGCAAGCGATCGATGATTTTAATCTGATCGTGAAATCGTTTCCTCAGAGCCCGATCGCAGATGATGCCCTGATGCAACTCGCCCTTTATTCCCTGAATGAGGCGAAGAAGCTGGAAGAGGCGCTTGCTTATCTGAACCAGATCAAAGACCGGTATCCCGATTCAAACTCAGCCCCGGCAGCATATTACTATCTGGGGGCTTCCTATCTTGCGAAACGCGATCCTGCTTCACTGGATGAAGCGTTCGCAAACTTTCAGCGCGTCACCAGAGTCTATGCGTCGAGCCCCTGGGTGGACGATGCGCTTCTGGGATCAGGCACAGTCCTGCGGTTCCGCGGTGAATATGACAAAGCATATCAGGAATATTCCAGGGTGAAACTCCGTTTCCCTGACAGCCCGCAGGCCCCCAGGGCGCAATATGAGATGGGGTTGTGCTCGCTCTACGCGGACCGGATTCAGGAAGCGATGAGTCAGTTCCAAAAAGTCAACCAGTGGTATCCCGGCTCCGATTTTGCAAATGCCGCCACCGAGATGAACACCACCCTCTATCGCATCTACATCGCCCCGCAGAACTCGGCCCAGGCTTATGCTCCGGACAACAAATACGTAGGAACTGTTCTGGAATTGGATGAGCCGACCGGGCTTTCCATGGACAGCAAACAGAATATTTACCTCAGCGATAAAGGGAAAAAAACAGTCTCGGTTTTTGATGCCGCCGGCAGACAAACAAACACCATCTCTCTCTTTTCTCCGTACGCCGTTTCCATAGATGACCAGGATCGAGCATTTGTCGCCAACGGAACCAACGTGATCGCAGCAACCCCAGGCGGGAATGACACTATTTTTCTTTCTACAAATGTGGTGGACTCGGGAGGCACCGCCGGGCAACTCGAGGAAATCCGGTCAGTCGCTGTGGATGAAACAGGAAAACTCTTTGTCATTTCAAACAAAGTAAACGGAATTCTTGTTTACGGCCAGAACCGGAAACCGCTGCCCGGCTACTCCTTCAGTCAGACTTTGAAGCCATTCTCGAAAGTCCTTGTCAACGCGCGCAACCAGATTCTTACTCTGGACAAAGACCACAAACAGATCGCGGTTTACGGCACAGACGGCAAATTTCTCTTTACGATCGGCCCTTCGGGGAAAGGATACACCCTGGAACGGGTGGAGGATTTTGCGGTGGACCGCGCCAACCACATCTATCTGCTAGAAAAAAGTCCGCGAAGCATTCTGATCTTTTCACCGTCCGGGAGTTTGCTCAGATACATGCTCTCCCAAAAAAAGGGAACCCTTTCATTTGACGATGCAAGGTTGATTACAGTCGGTCCATCCGGAGCAATCTACCTGCTCGATAAGGACGCACACAGGATCATAAAAATCGGATGAAAGCCAATCGCTCCTTGATCTACTTTTTCTCTTTGGGGTTGTTTCTCATTCTGCTGATTCTTCTTCGCCCTGGCTTCGCACAGGAAACTAAACCTCAGGAGGGAATGATCCCCGAAGAAGCGCAGCAGGAAAAGTGGAAAACGGCGTTTGAAAACGCAAAGAATGTATTCAACTCCGAACAACAGTCTGCCTGCATACCGCTGTTTCAGGGCCTCATTCGGGACCTTACGGAAGAAAAAGTAAAACGGCCGCTGACAGAGCCTGAACGTCAGCTATTGCTGAAGAGTCTTGACTACCTCGGTCAAGCATTCTATCTGGTCGATCAACAGGATCAGGCGAGGATTGTATTTCTCAAACTCATCGAGATGGAACCAAATTACCGACTCGACGAGGATGAGGTTTCTCCGAAAATCATCGATTTTTATCAACAAATCAAGTCAGAAAACATGGGACTCATTACGGTCACCACCATCCCTCCAGGCGCCAGAATAACGATCGACGGCAAGGAAGTGGGAACTACGGATTTAGCCGATTTATATACGCCGAAAGGGGATCATGATCTGGAAGTCAACCGGCCTGGATATTTCCCGAAGAAAATCACCATCAGTGTCGTTCCCGGAAAAACCCAGAAGATCAATCTGCCTCTGGATCGTAGTTCCAGTATCGCTTATTTCATCACCTATCCGAAAGGAGTAGAACTGGCAATGACCGGCAAGGCCTTGGGGACCACAGGTGGAGAGGCTGGAGAACGTGGTCAACAGGCTGCGCAGGAAAATAACCTTCCCCCAACGGACTTCTCTTCCGATTTCCCGGTTCCCGATCTGCAACCCGGCGTCTATGAAATCGAATTCCGTAAACCATGCTGGGAAACCCAGATCCGCCGTGTCACGCTTGATAAAAACCAGGACTTCTATTTTGCTCCCATTGTCATGGAGCCTTCCCACGCGGCACTCAATATCACCGCGGACGATCCAAAGGCAAACATCTTTATCGACGGCGAATACATCGGTCTGGCTCCAAAACAGCAGCTCAAACTGTGTTCAGGGAAACATCTGTTAAAAATCAAAGGACCGTTGGGAAAATTTCAAAAGCAGATCGAAATCAAGAAAGATCAGGTTCTCAATATTGACGCAAAGCTCAATCCATCGCTTGCATTTCTGGGTGTGGTTCCGGGCCCGGGTGTGCTGAAGCCGGCGAAAGACGATATCACTGCGCAGACGCTCCGCGAGCTGTCCGCCTTAAAGACGCTCAACTTTCAAGACAGCACCGCCGATGGCGCAGCCGCGAATGATCCGTTGCAGCAGATCGTATCCGGTATCCGTTCCGGGGCTCCCGATAAATCGCGGATGGAGCAGATCCAGGACCTCTGTACAAAAGTGGAATCGGATCTGTTGCTGATCGCGTATGTGACCAAGGAACGAACGCAAAACACGGTGCATTACTATCTGGCCTCCAACTGGAGTTCCATGGCTGATGTCCGCACGATCGACGCATCGGATGCGTCCCAGTGGAAACAGTTCCGGGATCAACTGGATCACGAAGAGCCCTTATTTGAAAAACGACTTGGGGTCCAGTTGATCGATACGACGATTACACCAGGCCCTGTGATCGCAAACATCTCTCTCAAGACATTCGAAGACGCGCAGCCGTTAAATGTCGGGGACGTTGTAGCCGCGGTCAACGATCGTCCGGTGAAGAACGCGGGAGACGCCGCTGCTGCGACACGGGATCTCCAGACGCAGGATAAAATCAGCTTAACTTTGCAGCGGCCGGGCGCCAATATCACCGTGCCTGTCAGAATGATCAGCAGTCCGATGGAAATTCCTTTTGAAAATGCCGGTCTGCTCTTCAATAGACAATTTGCGGTGTACAAGAAAGTGTTGAATCTCAGCATTGTCCCGCTGGAAAAGAACGTGGCCACACTGAACGTCGCTCTTTGTTACATCCACTTCGGAGAGTTCAAAGAGGCTCTTGAACAGCTGCGTCTTGTACAACTGGACCGGGCGATCGGCATCGGAATGGGAACTGTGAAGTATCATGCAGCGATGTGCTATAAGGAATTGGGATATCAGAAGGAAACGCTCGACAATTTAAACGACGCCTCCCGGTTTGCCCAAAATACGCTGGGTTCGGATGACGGTGTCGCGCTGGCAGCCGAAATTGACCGGGCCAAACGATCCCTCCAGTAAGTTTTAGATTTTTGATATCAGATTTTATGGACAAGCGGTTTCTTGTCTTTGATATTGAGACGATTCCCGATTGGGAGCTCGTGCGCCAGGTGTTTCATCTTCCAGCTGATGCTCCTCACGAAATGATGCAAGAACAACTCCTTGCAAAATATACCAGCGGATTTGCCCCCCCACCGTTTCATGTGCCCGTGTGTATCGCGCTGATCGATGTGCATCCGGATGCATATACGGTTCAGAAAGCTACTGTCCTGGAAGGGGATGAAAAAACGTTGTTGCAGAACTTCTGGAAAATCACCAGAGCCCGGCGAGGCGCTGATGGCAAGTCTATGCCGGTCAAGACCAATCTCATTCACTTCAACGGACGATCCTTTGATTTGCCGGTGTTATTCTTCCGGTCTCTCAAACACAGGGTTCAGATTGCGCAATGGGACCGAAAGCGCTTCACCGTAGAATCAATGGAGGACAAGTACGTTGGAAGTTACGATGTCTGCGATGATCTCGCGGACTACGGAGCTGTCAGCAGATCTTCTTTGAATGTGGCTTCCAAACTGATCGGGCTGCCGGGAAAAACGGAAATCGACGGATCCCAGATTGAGGATCTTCATGCGCGCGGGGAAATGGAGCGAATCAAAGACTACTGCATGGAAGACGCTCTTGCCACTTACCTGCTCTGGATCACTATCCGGTTCACCCGTGGAGAGATCAGCGCGGATCTATATAATGAAGCGTTCCAGTCGGGTCCCGGAATCGTCCGGGAAAGCAGAACTCGCAACGGTGGAAGCTCCGGCTAATCCGGTACCACGACTGAAAAGAGGTTGGTATACCAATTCGTGCCTCTGTGAACTCTGTACTACTAACGTTTAGTTTCTTCTCTGTTCGGCAAGAATTTACGGACGGGTTTGTAACGCCGGCGTCTCGCCGGCCAGACAAAAAAAGTGCACTTCAATC
>CAZDDB010000020.1:0-23879 GCA_964504105.1 uncultured Acidobacteriota bacterium | reverse complement strand
TATTTACTTCTACATTATTCGAGGACTTGCCGGTCGTTCACGGGTTTACCACGCGGATTTCCGGAAATCTCGGATATGGAAAGAACCCGGGTGATCCGGAAGTTGCGGCCAACCGGAGAGCGTTGTTTGAACAGCGGGATCTGGGTGGACGCACGCATGTGCAACCACGACAGGTGCACTCTGATCGCGTGATCAACGGAAACGAGTTTACTCCCGGTTGTGAAGCGGATGCCGTGTTCAGCGCAGATCCGGCGCATCTCCTCTCGGTTCTCACCGCCGATTGCGTCCCGGTCCTACTCTATCACCCGGACGGCATCGTAGCAGCCGTGCATGCCGGATGGCGCGGCTTGTTTTCGGAAATCATTCCAAAAACCCTGGCACAGATGCCGCTCCATCCCCTGGCAGTTGTTGGCCCGGCCATCGGCCCATGCTGTTACGAAGTTGGTGAAGAGCTGGCCCAAAAGTTTGCGCCGAAAATGCGTAACCATTTAGTTACATATTCGAGCGGAAAGCCTCACCTGAACATTCCCGGGATTGCAGTAGAGCAGCTGCAAAACGGTGGCGTGGAACAAATCGAGGCGGCACATCTATGTGCTGCCTGTCATCCGGATCTTTTCTTCTCCTACCGGCGCGACGGTTCCACCGGACGCCAGATGTCTTTCATCGGCCTGAAGAATTCATAATCTTCGCCTGCGACACATTCTCCCTTCTTTTTGATATAGTTATCCCTTCGTTTTGCAATGAACAACGAGATCGAGCTGTCGGTTGTTGCGCCGGTGTACAATGAAGCGGACGGAATTGAGCGCGTGGTCCGTTACTGGGCGGGTGTGCTTGCAACCAGCGGCTTACCCTGGGAGATAGTCCTTGCCAATGACGGCAGCACGGACCGAACCCTCGAAATCCTGGAGAGATTGACTCATGAGATCTCGACTCTTCGTTTCGTATCCTACACACCCAATCGCGGCTATGGGTACGCGCTTCAACGGGCGATCCGGGCCACGAGGGGTAAACTTGTGGTGACCCTCGATTCGGACGGACAGTTTGATCTTGCAGACTACGCAAGACTCTTGAACATCTATCGCGAGAAAGACCTCGATTTTGTTACCGGTTACCGGATCAAGAAGAAGGACAGTTTTTTGCGGGTATTTGCCGATCGCGGACTGAACTGGATCGTGCGCACGATGTTTCATGTCAACCTGCGCGACACCAACTGCGCGCTCAAACTGATCCGCGGCGATCTCGCGCGCGACCTTCACATCGAAGCGCGCGGATACCCGACTCCAACCGAGATTACAGTCAAGCTGATTACACTGGGAGCAAAAACAGGGGAAGAAGGCGTGACTCACTCAGACCGGATTGCGGGACAATCACATTTGCGAGTCCTGAGGACCAGTATTTCGATGTTTCGATTCCTGTTTTACCTGCGCAAGAAAATAAAACTGTATCGCGCGGGAGTCTTGCAGAGTATCTGAGATGGACGCTTTTGTAGGTATTATTCTGGCGGCCGGAAAGGGAACACGCATGTTCCCATTCACCACACGCTGGCCAAAACCGATTTTGCCGATCATGGGGAAACCGCTGCTGCAACATCAAATCGAGATGATGAAGTCAGTCGGGATCCAGAAGATTTTTATCGTGATTGGCTATCTCGGATATGAAGTCGTGCGCGCTCTGGGCAACGGCGCAGATTTTGGCGTGGAAATCGAATACATCGAGCAAAATGAAACTCTCGGTATCGCGCATGCCGTCGGACGCCTGGAAGGGAGAGTGCAGAAGCCGTTTCTGCTCTGTCTGGGCGACATTTTCTTTGTTTCAGGCCGGCTTCAAACGATGTTTGATTCTTTTAGCCGGGACAATACACGCGCGGTTCTTGCTTCCAAGATGGAAGAAGATCCGGACATGATCCTCAGAAACTTCGCCATTATTGTCGGAGAGGATGACCGCGTAGTACGCGTGATCGAAAAGCCGCGCTACATTCAAAACAAGTTAAAGGGATGCGGCGTGTATCTTTTTGGTCTCGAAATCTTTGACGCGATCCGCAGAACTCCACGCACTGCCATGCGCGACGAGTACGAGATTACAGAATCGATCCAGATCCTGATCGATGACGGTCACAGGGTTGTTCACGCCAACATCATCGAAGAGGATCTCAACCTCACTGTTCCCGAAGACCTGTTGAAAGTCAACATGCTGGAGCTCCAAAAGAAGGGATTGACAAATTACTTTGTGGACACGCAACTGGACGAGCGAAGCCTTCCCGGCGTTTCAAGGTGTGTCATCGGAACCCGCGTCACAATGGAGCCGCCCCTTTCGTTGCAAAGATGCATCGTGTTTAACGATGTGACGATCCAGCGCCAAAGCGATTTGAGCAACGCAATCATCACGCCCGATGGCATCATCCAGTGCAATCCGGAACGGGAATAGCTCGATGGCAGCCCGGCTTGTGCTTGTAACAGGAGGAGCGGGGTTCATCGGATCGCATCTTTGTGAAGGTTTGCTGAAAGAAGGATACCGCGTCCGTGTGGTGGATGATCTTTCGGTGGGCAAGATTGAAAACATTCCTCCGGGATGCGAGTTTGTTGAGGGGGATATCCTGGATGAGGATTTGTTGCAGCGAGCAACCCTGGGAGTGACCGCAGTGTGTCATGAAGCTGCGCGTGTGACCATCCGCGGATCGGTGGAGCGATTTTACGAGGATGCGGAAACGAACCTGATGGGAACTCTTTGTCTCCTGAAAGTTGCAGCACAAAATGGTGTCTCCCGCTTCGTGTATGCCTCTTCGATGGCTGTGTATGCGGACTCACAGCAGCCCGTGCCGGTAACGGAAGATCATCCTCTTGTGCCCGCAAGCCCGTATGGCATCGCGAAACTGGCAGCGGAACGCTACGTTTTGATGCTCGGATCCACGCTGAGGATGAAAGCAACGGCGCTTCGCTACTTCAACACCTTCGGTGTACGTCAGACGTTTACACCGTATGTGGGAGTCATCACCATTTTTGTGACGCAGCTGCTGCAAAAACAACCGATCACGATCTTCGGGGACGGAAATCAAGTTCGCGATTTTGTTCATGTCTCCGATATTGTCCAGGCAAACCTGTGCGCGCTAAAACGCGACGAAGCGGCAGGAATGATTTTCAACGTTGGCTCGGGACGCGGGACTTCCGTATTCGCGCTGGCGGAGCTGCTCAAACAAAAGCTCAACCCCGACGCCGAGATTCTTTATGAACCCGCCCGGCCGGAAGAGCTGCGCAACTCGATTGCGGAGATCTCACTGGCAAGGCGGGTGCTGGGATACGAACCATTGACGGATCTCGACAAGCAGCTTTCCGGAGTCATTGAATCCCTCCGTCCAAAGTCCGAATGAGGAAAGCCGCGCCCGTTTTCTTTCTGGCAGCGCTGATTCTTACTGATGCGTTTTTGAAACAATACTTTCACGCATCACCCGCCTTACAGTCCGTGTACCCGATCCTCTTCACTGCCGCATTGCTGATACTTCTGAGTTCAGCCGGTTTCTTTCTGGTGTACTTCCGAAAAGACAATCAATGGGAAAGCATGGCGGTCCGTTCGGAGCCATCCGCGCGCGCTTTCCAGATCGCGGCAGCGATCATTCTATTTGGTACAATCCTCCGTTTCTGGAAACTGGAAGGCCTTTTTGACGGTATATTTTGGGACGAAGCCTATAAGGCGCTGGATGCGATCGCAATTCGGGAATACGGAGAGAGACCGATTTTCTTGAATTGGAACGCGGGCCGCGAGGCGCTGGTCGCGTATCTGGTGGCAGGACTTTCCTTTCTCACCGGTGATTCAGGATATACAGTCCGCGCAGTGGAGGCTCTCGCGGGAGTTACCACGCTTCTCTTCTTCTATTTGTTTATCCGCCTGATCTTCAATGACAAGATCGCCCTTCTTTCGCTTTTTCTGTTTGCTGTATCGAAGTATCACATCATCTACAGCCGCTACGGTCTTCGTGTAAATCTGATTCTCCTGTTTGAAACGGCGACTCTTTACCTTGTAGCCCGTGGAATGAATGCCACAACAAACCGGTACCGATACTTTTTGGCGGCCGGCTTTGTGGGAGGGCTTGGATTCTACACCTATATTCCTTACCGAATCTTCCCGCTGGTGGTGCTTGCATTTCTGCTCGATCGCGCAAACCGAACACGGGTGCGCGCAAACGTCGTCCCGCTGGCGGCAGCACTCCTTGTCTCTGCCGTGATCGTTGCGCCGCTGGCGCATCACTATGTCGAGAACCGCAAGAGCTTTACGGACCGAATGGAGCGCGCCGCTCTCTGGACGAGAAACAAAAATGCAGAACCACAGTCATTGCCGCGTCTGCTGTTCATTTCTGCGCGGGACACGCTCGCCATGTGGACATTCAAGGGGGATTTTATCGAACGTCATAATGTTCGGGAAGAGCCGGCGCTTTCCCCTTTTTCCACGGCTTTTTTTCTACTGGGGTTCAGCCTGTTTGCCACAAATTTCCGCAAGCCTTATGCCCTGTTCTTTCCGGCATATTTCCTGATCGGCATCCTGCCCGGCATCCTTGGGGGATCGGCGCCGCACGCATCCAGAAACCTCGCTGCGCTTCCGGCGGTACTTGTTTTTACAAGCTGCGGAATTTTAGCCGCGATCCGGTTTTTCTCGAAAGCGCCGGGACGACTCCTGTTCACAATCTTGCTTGCGGGAAATCTGATCACCGGGCCGGTGGATGGATTGTTCCGCTATTCCGCTATTCTGGATGAAATGGAGCCTGGACGCTCAGCGCTCTGGGGAATGGATATTGCGGAAACGGATATCGGTCATCTGCTGAACAAAACGGGAGATCGCTGCGAGGCGTTCCTGACTCCTCAATTGTTCTACCATGCCACCATCGAGCTTCTCACGTACAAGAAATCAGAACATCGGCTATGGGGCGAACAAACGCAGATTCCGCAGAACAAGATTGCGATGATTGTTCTCCAGACCACTCCCCGAAACCTGTGGTGGCTACGCGATGCAGAAGGCAAAGATTTCTTTAAGTGGTGGCGACAGCGCTATGGAATGCAAAGCCAGTTCATCAAATCAGAAATCCTTCACCTTTACGGCAGTTATCCGCGAATGATGCATCAGTCGGACCGGCGATTGCTAAACATCCTGCGCAAACAGTACCCGTCCGGAAGACTTGTGCAGTTCGACTCGTTTGCCATCTTCTTGATCGGAGAGAAATTGTGAAGCATGGTAACGCTGGCGTCCCGCCGGCCGATCTCTTTCCGATACACGAATGGGCTGGAAGCCCGCGCTACAGGCTCGCTTCCGCCTTCATCCTTTAGTTCGGTACGGCTCGAGCTGCCGTGCGTAGACCTCAAGAATCCGCCGATAGATAGCCCGAGCCACAATGCGTTTGGCTACGTCCGTAGTGTGAATTACATCGGAGAAAACTTTATCGTCATGATGATCGTAGATTTGGCTCAAATCCTTCCAGTTCAGTGTGCTTGTCTTGGCTGCATCGCTGAGTTTCCCGAGCATACGCCGGCGCATGTCGCGTGCGTACTCGGCATACTCCGCATTCGGACCCTCGACACGCCATTGCTCTTCCGGGCTTAAATGCAGTTTGAAAAAGACCATGGGTTGGAAAAAGACGATGAATTCGGCGCCGAATGTCACAGAGATCTTGCCGGCTTTCACCACGCTGGATACATAGTTGTTTGCAATCTTGTCCCGCCAAGGGTCTGATTTCCATTGGAACTGGTTTCGCAGCGCGTCCAAGTGTACGAAGTGCTCGATGAAATAGTCATGCAGGAAATACCGGCACAGGTTGCTTCCGTACGCGAACAGAGCGAAGGCCGGATAGGTCTCTGGAGTATTCTCGACCAACGGATTGTTTTCTAAGACGAGGAAGTTGAACGGATAGCCAGGTCTGGGATCAGACTCCCACGGGACAATGAGGTCATTGCCGCCGTTATACATGATGATCAGATCGGGTTGTAGATCGGAAATCTCATAGACAATTCGCGCCAATTCCATCCCGGAAACCGATGACAAGACTCCATAGTTATAGACACTTACTTTCGGATAACCCGATATTCTGAATTCGTGCTCCAACCAGTTCGAGATAGGGGGTTTTCCAAGTAAAACGGTTGATCCGCCCAGCATAAAGATACGGTACTCGGCAGGATCTTTGGGAATGGCCGGTCTTTCTCCCCGATAGCCGAGAATGTTGGAGCCTCGCGAGCCGGGGATAGCTCCCAGCATGACATATGGTTTCGGGTGTCTCATCTCGTTTACCGGCAAAGCCTGTTCGACCGGGGAACGACTCGACAGAAATCGCCGGCTTATCAGTTCGACCACCGTGAAGACTACAATGAAAGATAGAATTGTGAGGAAAACTCGCCCAAGGAATATTTCAATCCGATGCTCTCTCAATCTATTTGCCTCCTTGTTGCTCACAAATCATACTGGCCCGAGCGCGACTGATGGTGACGCACAATCTCAACTTTGTTGCTTCATCAGGGCCAAACAATCTTGCAGGGAGGGCATGCTGGGCTGCGCACCCTTTTTCATTACGCATGCGGCGCCTGCGCATGTTGCAAACATCCCCGCCTCCTGATCCGTCATTCCCTGCGATAAACCGACCGCATAGGCGGCATTGAAGGCATCGCCTGCAGCAGTCGAGTCTACCGCGTGGACCCGCACAGCCGGCCAGAATTGTTCTTGGTTTCCGGATACCAGCATCGCACCGAGCGATCCCATCTTCACAATGACTCTTTGTGCTCCGCGCTCACACAACTCGTGTGCTGCTTGCGCGGCTCCCTGACGACTTAGAGTTTTTTCGGGAGAAGTATCCGTCAGCGCCGCCAGTTCAGTTTGATTGGGGGTAACATAGTCCGGCAGACTGATCAGAGCATCCGGGATTTCGCGAGCGGGAGCGGGATCCAGGATTACACGGGCGCCTGAGGCCTTCGCCATCCGGGCTGCCGCTTCAACGGTTTCGATAGGGATCTCCAGCTGCAACAATACCAGGCTGGCTGAGGAAACTACATCCCGGGCTTTTTCCAACAGCTCGACTCCAAACGAGCCGTTTGCTCCGGGCGCAATTATGATCTGATTCTGGCCCGACGCATCGATTGAAATCAACGCGATTCCACTCGAGGTGTTTGGGTCACGCCCGATACCGGAAATATCGACACCGGCGGAGGCAAGATTCTGCTTCAACCAATCTCCCTGCGCATCGTTGCCAACCTGACCAATCATACGCACACTTTCGCCTAACCGCGCAACAGCATAGGCCTGGTTTGCCCCTTTTCCACCGGGAAACACGGCAAAATCCAGACCAACTAGCGTTTCTCCCGGCTCAGGGAAACGTGCAACACGAACGACAAAGTCCGCGTTCAAACTTCCGACAACAACAATTCCAGAATTCATTTACATTTGTCCAAATAGATCATTTTTTGAGACGGTTTCGATAATAATCCAGAATCACGGCCGTGATGATGACTCCACCCGTGATCAAGCGTTTGGTCGGCTCCCGCGCTCCCATTTGTACTAAGCCGCTGCTCAAAACAGCAATGATCAAGACTCCGAAAAAGGAATGAATCACAGATCCCCGGCCCCCCATTAAACTGGTTCCTCCGATGACCACCGCGGCGATAGCCAGAAGCTCAAAACCGGTCCCCGCATTTGGATCCACCGCAGCCAGTCTGGAGCTGTGAATTACAGCTGCAACCGAGGCCAGGAAACCACTCAATATGAAAACCACAATCTTAATGGGGCGAGGGTCAATCCCGGAAAGTCGAACCACCTCCTCGTTGGTACCAATGGCGACCATGTACCGTCCTAGGATCGACCGGGACAACAGGATCTGCCCCAGGATAACCAGAAGGACCGCGACAAAGAACGACACGGAGAGTCCAAAAATAGAGGCATCGGCAATCCCCGCCACGGCATCTCCAAGATATTTCGTCTCTGAATTGGTAACGAGATAGGCTGATCCTCTAGCCATTTCGAGCATTCCAAGTGTAGTAATGAACGAAGGAAGTTTCCATTTAGCTGAAATCAAACCATTGAGCCCGCCGCAGATAAGACCAACAAGCAAACTGGCGATTACAGCCAGGGGCAGAGGAAATCTGAACTCCACCAAACAAACGCCGAGCACGGCACTACTCAATGCCAAAACGGATCCAACAGAAAGATCGATCTCCGCAATGATCAGGACAAAGGTCATACCCACTGCAATCACCATGGCATATGGAATCTGATTTGCGATCGTTCTGAAGGTCGTCATTGAAAAAAAATGTTCTGTCCACAAACTGAAAAACGCCACCAGTCCGGCAAGCGCGAAAATCATCGCGAGATAGTCTCCGAAGACGTGATGCAATCCCGATTTCAATTTACCGGATGCCACGTTTCTCCTCCGGCCGAATCCCCCATATAATTGCTGAGGGCTGCCCGAATAATTTTATCCCGGCTCCATTCGTCACGTGGAAAGGTCGCGACCAATTGTCCTTCAGACATCACCGCTATCCGATCACAGATGGTCATTAGCTCCTTAAGATCCGAGGAAACAAGAAGGATTGCCTTTCCTTTCGATGCCAGACCGGCAAGAAGCTCGTATATTTCGAACTTCGATCCCACGTCAATTCCCCGGGTGGGTTCGTCAAATATCAGAATGTCGCAATCCCGGTAAAGCCATTTCGCAATGACCACCTTTTGCTGGTTCCCTCCGCTGAGTTCTCCAACAGCTTGTTGACTGGAAGAGCATCGCACCGAAATGTGTTTGATAAAATGTTCGGCAACTGCCGTCTCAGAACCCCGACGAAGCCAGAAGCCGAACCGCAGAAGGTCCCGAAGCCGCGTTAAGGTAACATTGATACCAACCGGCAATGGCAGCAAGAGCCCTTCTTCCTTTCGATTTTCGCTGAGCAGGGCAATTCCCAGCCGTACGGCATCGTGCGGTGAACGGATTCTTGCGGGCTCACCGGAGCCGTACAAATAGATTTCACCCTTTTCCATCGGATCTGCTCCAAACACGGCGCGCATAGTTTCGGTGCGGCCCGAACCGACGAGTCCCGCGAAGCCAAGAATTTCGCCGCGACGCACATCAAAATTCACATTGCGCACGGCATCACCGCGATACAATCCCTTGACGCGAAGAGCCGGTTCCTGGTTGCCGGTTGGACGCCTGGACAACTTCTGACTCAGATCAACACCCAACATCCGCCGAACAATCTCGTCGATTGTAATTTCACCGGTGGGGGTGGTTGAAACCACTTTTCCGTCGCGAAGAACGGTGATGCGGTCGGCAATTGCCTGAATCTCTTCCAGACGATGAGATATGTAAAGAATACCGACCCCTTCCGTTTTTAGCCGGGCTATTTGGGTAAAGAGAAGTCCGCATTCTTGATCGGTAAGAGCGGCCGTCGGCTCATCGAGAATCAAGAGCTGACAACTGCGGGAGAGGCCGGCAGCGATCTCGATCAGCTGTTTCTGGCCGATTCCCAATGTGTGAACGCGTCGATTCGGATCGAGATGACCGAGCCCGACCTTCATCATCAAGCCCCGGGCTTCGGCGTTGAGCCGTCGATAGTCAATCCACCCGAACCGGTGTGGCATTTGATCCAGGAGAATATTTTCGGCTATGGAGAGCGATCCGATTACGTTCAACTCTTGCATAACAAGTCGAACCCCGAGAGATTCAGCCTGCGCCCTCGTTCGGGGAGCATACGATTGTCCCCGAAGGAACATTTCTCCCGCATCCTGCATCAGGAGGCCTGCCAGGATCTTCGCCAGCGTACTCTTGCCGGCTCCGTTCTCTCCTACCAAAGCGTGAACCTGTCCCGATAGTAATTCGAGATGGACTCCGGACAATACTTCCGATGAATAGGACTTACTTAATCCCGAAATCTTTATCAGGTTGCCGCTGTTCAGATGCAGCATGGCTACTCTTTCAATGTTTCAAGAGTAATTAGATCCACGGGAGTCTCTCGATCTTGCGGGAGTTCCTTGTTTCGAAGAATACTCAACGCGAAGTCAATTCCAAACACCGCCAGTTGATCCGCGTGTTGATCTGCTGTAGCCAGCACTTTGTTTTCACGGATCAACCGCCTGACGGCAGAGATGTTATCAAAGCCAACAACAAGAACCTGCTCAGACTTTCCGGCTTCCTTCAAAGCCGCGACAGCACCCAGCGCCATGTTGTCGTTGGCACACAGGATGGCTTTGAGATCCGGATGTGCTGTGATCAGAGAAGAGACTACTTCGTTCGCTTTGTCCATATGCCAATCCGCCGATTGGGAACTGATGATCTTGACGCCGACAGCATTCATCGCATCTTCAAATCCAAGCCTGCGTTGAATTGCATTAAACGCCCCTGGAGCTCCTTCGATAACAGCCACTTGATCTCCCCTCTCCAGGCTCTTTGCCAGGGAATCGCCCACCAGTCTTGCCCCTTTCCGGTTATCGGGGCCGACAAATGGAATCTTCACTTTCGTGCCTGCCAGAACATCCGCATCAAACTTGTTGTCAATGTTTACTACAACGATTCCCGCATCGTGTGCCTTCTTGCAGACGGATATCAACGCCCTGGAATCCGCCGGTGCAATCACGATGGCATCGACGCGCTCAGCGATCATTTCTTCAACCAGCTCAATTTGTTTGGCAACATCCTTTTCATCCTTGATTCCGCCGGTCAAAAGTTCGTATTCCGACTCATGATTCCGATGATGCTCACGTGCTCCATTCTCCATGGTCTTGAAGAACTCATTCGCCAGCGATTTCATAACCAAAGAGATCTTCGGTTTGCTCGAGCCGGAAGAATGGCATCCGAGCACAAAACATATAAGCAGACATCCGCAAAGTCCGAGCAGAAAAGTCTTCATTACCTGTTCACTTCATAAAGAAAGAAATTCGATCTCCAGATATGGTAGGTCTTCAAAAGATGAGCGTTTCGCATAATGCCCGGATAGCTCTTCCGATACCAATCCAGTTCAGTATTGTAGTCGGCCACAAGGAGATGGGTTACGGGATATCTCTCGAAAAGGTCGGGAGTATCATTAAACCAGCCACGAAAAGCATACAGTACCCTGTGATCGGTTTCCAGAGATAAAACGGCGGCTGCCAACCCTGCAATATAAGACCGCGGTTTCAGAATCGCTCCCAGCTCCCTGGAAACAGTCACGATCTGGTATTCCGGCGCTCTGGCCCATGCCAGATAGTTCTTTCCATTGTTATAAAAAAAGACTGCCAGCAGGATCAGTGCCAGGATCCGCGTGAAACTTACGGGAACTCGCCACTTTTCACCAATCCAGCTTGTCTTCATCAATAGGACGATCCCCCCCAAGAGCGCAACAGATACCAGGATTGACAACACCAAATAGGATTCGGCAGAAAGGCGTAAAGCCTTCAGATCGGGATACAAGACATTGAGGAATGGAAACACCAGATACAGAAAAATCAGGGTCGACCATACGAAGGTTACAAAGTGCGATGAAGCTCCAAGGGCTTTCGCTTTAGAGAACTCTACACCTTTCAGCAGGAATCCGAAGAAACGCGCAGAAAGATAACACATGGGAGGAACCATCGGAATATAATACCGGTCCGGACGGTAACTCAAGATCGAGAGTCCCCCGATCCCAAACAAAAGCCAGAATAGAACGAACAGATCAGCTGAAGGAACTTCGCGTGGAGCTTCAAAAAGTCTGTAGCAGGTAATTGCCGCAAATAAGAAAGCGGTGGTAAATATCACCGGCGTCAGCCAAAAGTAAGAAAAGAGCGGTTCTCGAAGTATGTTCTTCAGCAAAGCATCGAAGTTCCGTGGCATCGCCAGCCTGGACCACGACTGGCCGATTGCGCGAACCTCATCCCGGTTCGGCAAATAAAACAACAGAAGCCACAAGACAAAGACGAAGGCCACTCCGCACCCAAACCAGAACGAAACCCGGAATCGTGGTCGCCAGGATCCTTCTGTTTCCAGAGCAACAAATCGCCACAAAAACGCCAGGGCTACCGCAACCAGGAAATACAAAGCAATATTCTTGAAAATGAAAACGGTAAAGCACGAAACACCCAGCAGAAAAAAAGTGAACGGCTTGCGCTTTGTTTCCGACTTCTGCCAGAAATAAAACGTGACCACCATAACGGCTGCCAGGGGTGTTTCATACAAACCCACGCGATTGTACATCAGGAAAAAATAATTACACCCGAGCAATGTCGTACCCAACAAAGCTTCCCATTTTGTAAAACTGGCCCGGAAGGCCGAATAAAAAAAGATCAAGGCTAGAAAGCTAAATGCCACTCCAACGATGCGTTCCTGCAAAAGACCTACTCCCCAGATAGAAAAAACGGCATAGTGAACATAGTTCAGGAGAGGGCTGTAGTACATGTTGTTCCAATCGTCAAACTTCCATTCTCCGAATAAGACCTTATTCCGGGCATTCTGTACGTTTGCTCCTTCATCAAAAAACAACCCCCCGCTCTTGCTTAAGGACACCGGAGGATCCGCGAGAATATGAAACAAGCGGATAAACAGAAAAAAAGAGAAAATCCCAATCAGAGCTATGCCGTATACCTTCTTGCCGTTCAGGACTTTAAACATGACAGATATCACTGGTGAGAAATACCTGCTGAGGTTAGCAAAGGAACGATGAGAAGTCAAAGTTACGTCGTGAGTTTGTCCTGCCAAAGTGATAATGTCCCCTTTTACCAAAGTGAAAATGTCCGGTTTTTGATCTCTGTTGGTTGGGTGGTGCCGGAAAACGCTGAGTCGGGCTTTCTTGTTGAGGACCTACCTTGACAAAGCAGAAGTAGAACCTTTATCCTACCGTGTGTTTTTCGAGTGAGGTTTTCATTGAACTTGCGTTCCTTCAGCAGAGAATTATTCTCGATCTGCGCTCTGATCCTGTGTGTCGGCGTGTTTCTGTTTTTCACAAGTATCATGGCGCCATTTATTCCGGATGATTCTTTCATCACCTTTCGATACGCGGAGAATCTGACCAAAGGATATGGAGTTACATTCAACGCGGGAGAAAAACCGGTAGAGGGATACAGCAATTTCCTTTGGATTCTGCTGTGTGCCGCTCTATCCAAGTGCGGTTTGAGCTTGATCGATTGGACGCCGAAAGTGGGTTTGCTCTTTGGCGTGCTTAGCCTGTGTGCACTCTGGCTCCTTTTTTACCGCCGCGCCCTACCTCCGGTATTGATTGCACTGTCCTTGTTGATTTTCTCCTGTTCAGGCCCTTTTGCTCTTTATGCTATTTCCGGAATGGAAACTCCTTTGTACGTTTTCTTGCTTTTAACAGCGCTTTTGTGCGTCGACGGTATTTTTTCTACAGGAAGATCCCGATGGTTTCTCGCGCTCGCCTGTACGGGCACACTTCTTGCGATGTGCAGGCCTGAAGGAGCGGTCGTATTCCCCGGCATTGCAATTTATTCTTTCTACTTTGTCAGAAGGAACCGCGAAGCCGGCGCCGAGCTTTTCCCATTGAAAAAAGCGTTCCTGACCTGCTGCTTGTTTTTCGGCTTGCTCGTTTCGTATCACTTGTGGCGGATCATATATTTTGGGGAGCTGCTCCCCACCGCTTTTCTTGTAAAAGGAGGACATGGAAAATCGCTCGTGACTGCGGTGGCAATCAATTGGCGGTGGTATTTTGTCAAGCTGAACCGGTACTTTGCGCCTTTCGGTACTTACTACCTGGCCTTACTTGTTCTTTGCGCTGTCTTTCTATTCGCTTCGAGTTCCCGAAAAAAATCTGCCCCCGTTGGTTCTATTTCTTTTCTTTTGACGGTTTTGTATGTGGCCCTCTACCTGTACTTTGTCGATTGGATGCCGGGAATGCGATATCATGCTGCTCTTGTCGGACTGTGCCTGGTGCCGGCCGTATCCTTGGCGGAACTGGAATGGAGAGTATACCGGGGGAGAATCTTGGTAGTGTCCACCTTATGTTTAGCGATGGTTGCTTTTAGTCTCTCTGCCGTGGGGCGGTTGAGGTGGGATGCACAAAGAAATGAGGAGAGCACGGTAAAGTGTCTGATTCCTTTGGGTGAGTGGTTGCGCGAGACTATGCCAAGCAAATCCTTGCTGGCCATCCATGATGTCGGAGCCGTTCCTTATTTTTCCAATCTTCCAACGATGGACTCCAATCCTCAGTCGCTTACCGATCTGTACATTGCCAAGAACGGGTTTTCGGCTGATTATTTTTTCAGCAGAAACCCGGACATTGCAATCTTTTCTTCAGAACACTCGCTTACCCAGCGACAATTCTTTCCACACTACAAGCCACTGTTAAGGGATCCAAGATTCTCCCGATACTACCGCTTAATCGGCATCTCTCAATATGACTTTACGAAGCGCTCGTTCTGGGTTTACGTTCGGCGGGACGTCAAGGTCAGCGCCGAACAGATGAAAAAGTTTCCACCAGGTTTGGTCTCTTCTGAGACGGCAGACGGCTTGACATTCTGACGGGTTGTGAATATCCTCCAAGTTGACGGGTAGTGTGCCTGCCGGAGCTTTCCTACTGTGATAAAACCTTACGCTGTCCTCGCGAAGAACATTCTTACATCCAATTTCAAGAGATTGGATTTTCCGTATAAGCTCCTGTTTGCGATAACTTATTGGTGCAATTATCGTTGTAAGACCTGCAACATATGGCTGAAGCGTCCCAAGAACGAACTATCTCTAGAAGAGATCGAAAAATTCTTTCAAAAATCCAATCGGTTTTCCTGGATTGACATTACCGGGGGCGAGGTCTTTTTGCGAAAAGATTTCCTTCCGATTGTGGAGGTTGTCCTTTCGCATTGCAAGGACCTGGTATTGTTGCACTTTCCTACGAACGGCTTCATGACGGATACAATCGTGAATACCGTTGAAAAGATCGTAAAAATGAAACCCCCCAGGATGATTATTACGGTCAGCATGGACGGCGATGAGACGGTAAATGATGAGATCAGGGGTATCGAGGGCGGATGGCGAAAGCAAATCGAGACCTTCAAACAACTACACGCCATCCCCGGAGTTCGGGTCGTTTTGGGAATGACCCTTTCTTCATACAATGCGGATCATTACGAAACCGCTTTTCAGGCTGCCAAGCGAGAGTGCGATTGGATGACCTATGAGGATTTCCATATCAATATCGCGCACATATCCGGCCATTATTACAGCAACGCGGAGCAGGATCCATTTCGAGGACAAGAAAATAAGGTCATAGAAACAGTGAAGCAAAACATGCGTCACCGGGGCATGCCCACAGGACCTGTCGAATTCCTGGAAAGGGAGTATCTAAAACGAGTTGAGCAGTATTTAAAAACCGGAAAAACGCCTGTTCGGTGCAACTCCCTCAAGTCTTCCTGTTTCCTGGATCCTTTTGGCAGAGTCTTCCCCTGCGGCATGTACGACCAGGTAGTAGGGAACATTCGGGATACGGATTACGATCTGGCTGCCATCTGGAACTCCGAAAGGGCAAAGAAACTCCAGAAGGAGATTTGGGAATATAAGTGCCCGCAGTGCTGGACACCTTGTGAAGCCTATCAGAGCGTCCTCGGTTCCTTATTCAGATTAGAAAAGGAAAGAGCCGGCATTCCCCTCGAAGCAGTTGCTCACAACTAAGGGCCTGCGCAAAAATAACTGAAGTTAGAATCTGCGCATGTATGATCTTGCTTTCATGAGCCAGAACATGGATGGACCTTTGTCTTCGAGATGCTCAGGTCTTGGCCGGTGAGAGGACAGCGCTAAAACCCCCAAACGGTCAATTCACCGTAAAGTTACAAATTCTCCAAACACCTCCTTCATTGACCATCTTGAAGTGGTGTGTTTCGACACCTGAATAATCTGTTCCATCCGAATAAGTGCCGTAGAAACGCGCAGTCAGATCGGCATCCGCCGTTGTTTCCGTCACATTCGTGACCACAGCGTCTCCAAGAATTTGAACCGATGCGGTTTGAAGCAATGGCTTCTCGTTATTGATGATATTGATTTCATGGTTGCGACCCGGGCAATCCGGATCACGAGAGAATCCGACTACTATTTGATCTGCTGTAAGGGTTTCGATGTCATCGAACAGCTGCAGGAACTCCACTACAACCTGATTGATTTCGCGGATTGCCCGGTCCACATCAAATTCTACAGAAAATGGTCTGGATTCGGTAGATTCTATGCCTGCATCATCCGTCAGTCTCAGAGTAATGTCATAGACGCCAAGCTCCTCGAAGCGATGCCGCACGACCACCCCTTTCGCTGAAAATCCGTCACCGAAGTCCCATTCATACTTCAAAATTGTCCCATCCGGATCGTAACTCGCGGATGCATCAAAGCTGTATGTTGTCTTCAAAGTTCCAAAAGGGGGATCGATCGCAAAAGAAACGACCGGAGGCAGGCTCGCCAGGATTTCGACCTCTCTTTCGGCGCTGGAAACACCGCCACGATTGTCGGTTACTGTGAGCCGAACGGAATAACTGCCTACTTGGGAAAACTGGTACTTTGCCCTGTCTCCATGCCGTGTTCCCCCGTCACTGAATTCCCAAAGGTAATCGACAATGGTTCCGTCATCCGTGGATTCGGTCGCGTCCAATTTCAGAGCGGTTGTGATCGAACCCGGATCAGGAGTAATCGTCATCCGTGGAACGGGAGCGGAGTTGTTCCGGATAGAAAACGCGTTTGCAAGTTGAGCAGAACCTGATGTTGTCGCAACCGTGATGGTTCGCGGACCGGGGGTTGCGTTCTTGGACACATTCACGGCAAGCAGAATCCTATGGGAATCCGCAACTTCCATGGAAAGCACTTTACTGCCATCACCCAGATCGACAGACTGAACGGAGGTAAAACCTGTGCCGGTAATTTCTACCGGGACGAGCTGCGCGCCCAGGGCAAATTCATTGGGGGAAACGGACAAAATTCGAAGCTGTTCAGCCACCGGCGGCGTTACGCCATTGTCATTGTTACAGCCCGCAATCAGAATCGAACAAAGCGAGATGCCGAAAAAAAAGGATTTTCCTTTCACCTTCTACCTCAGAGGATTCCAGGTCATAGAAACGTATGATTATAATGAAAGATCCCGAGCCACGCTCCCCGCGCTACCCGGTGATTCCGTTTTCCAGGGCAAAGCGTATAATTTCTGTAGTGGTCTTCAGATTGAGTTTTTCCATTAACCGGGACCGGTAAGTGGATGCAGTGCTCTCGGTGATATGCATTGCTTTGGCGCACTCCTGAAGTCTCAATCCCGAGCTGAGCAGCCGCACCAGCTCGAATTCACGTCTGGAGAGGGAAGCTAACCCGGATCTTTGCCGTTTGCCCTTCCGGATGCTCTCCGTAATCTTGTCAGCGATAGAAGGCGAAACATAGGTCCTTCCTCTGAAGACAGCGCGAATCCCTTTGACCAGTTCTTCCACCGCAGCGGCCTTTAAGATGAAACCATGAGCTCCTGCCTCCAACGCTTTAATTGCGTAATGGACATTCTCATGGACCGTCAGAACCAGAATCTTGACGTCGGGGGAAGCGGCTCGAATCTCACGGGTCGCCAAAGGGCCATCCATGTTCGGCATCGTATAATCCAGGACAGCCACGTCCGGTTTGATTTCCTTTGTAAGCGACACGGCTTCCTGACCGTTTCCCGCCTGACCAACGACAAGGATGTTTTCACTGTCCTCCAGAAGCTGAGCGAGACCTTCACGAATCATCGCATGATCATCGGCAAGCAGAACCCGGATACTCCTGGTCATTGTCTCTCTCTTCATCGTTCGAGCCTTCCGATCCATTTTCCCAATCTAGCTGTTACGCAAGCGGAAACAGCACAGAAACTTCCGTGCCCTGGCCGGGTGTTGAGCTCAAAAGAAAACGGCCACCCATTAACTCGGTACGCTCCCTCATTCCAAGAAGACCCAGGGTTTTTTCCATTCGAATTGAGTTCGGATCAAATCCGATGCCGTCATCGCGGATCTCCAAAAATGCCGTCTTCTTGCGAACAGACAAGCGGATATTTACGTTCCTTGCGCGAGCGTACTTGGCAATATTGGTCAGCGCTTCTTGAAGGATTCGATAAATAGTCGTGGCTGCTGTATCCAAAAAATCTTCGTTTCGACAACGAAATGTGAAGTCCGCTTCCAAACCTGTACTCGCTTCGAATTCGGAAAGGTATGTCTGAATCGCTTCCTTGAGTCCTACCTCGTCCAGCACACGCGGACGAAGCAAGGAAGAGAGTTCCCGCAGGCGCTTTCTCGCTTCCTGATTGGCTGAAATGACTAGTTGCATTAATGCTCTCCCTTTCGCCGGGTTTGTCATTCCAATGACCCTTTGGAGGTTCAGTGCAATCGATGTCAGTATCTGGCCCAGATCATCATGAAGATCTCGCGAAATCCGCCAACGTTCTTCCTCCTGGGCTGAAATAAGCCGTGCAGACAGCGCCTTCAACCTGACGTTGGCAATAGAAAGTTCGCGGGTTCGCTCCGCGACTCTTTTCTCCAACTCATCATGAGCCTTCTGCAATTCCTCTTCGGCTCTCTTGCGTTCTGTTATGTCATGATTGATTTCCAGGAAAGCGAGCGGCTTCCCGTTCTCGTCCCTTTCCAATGTCCAGCGGCTGGCTACGATCACTTCAGCGCCGTCGCGTTTCGTATGGACCAGAACACCCTCCCAGTGGTCTTCGCGAATACACTTGCTCAGCGCCGTCTTGAGCGGTTGAGGGAATTTTGTCCGCAAAAAAGTGTGGACGTACCGCCCGACGGCTTCTTTTCTGCTCCATCCATAAAGACGTTCAGCGCCAAGATTCCAATAACTGATGACATCGTTGAGGTCCCGAATCATGATGGTATCGTTGGCAAAATCGAGCATTTGTGCCTGCTTGCGAATGGCCTCCTCGGCATTCTTTCGAGCTGTTATGTTATGCAGGACGACCAGGTGATTTTGGTCGTGGAAGTTTCCTCTGGCCCGAACGCCGATTACCAGAAGCTTTCCATCGGAACGCAAATAGCGAAACTCGAACTCCCTTACCGCTCCACTTAGTATTTTTCTCCATATTTTGGCGGCGCCGGTTTTAATCGTGGGAACCAATAACTTCGAAATATGCTTGGAAATAAGACGTTTTCTGGGAACCCCCAGAAGCTTTCCGGCAGCAGGATTGGCATCCCTGCAGTTGCCTGATCTGTCGAGAATCAACATCCCATCCGGGGTGCCGCTAAATACATCTTGAAACAGGTCTAATCGATTTCTTGCCATCTGTGGATGTTTCCAGCCTGATTGTACACAATTCTGGCCAAAGATCATGTCGGATTCTAACGACATACTCCTCTCCCTGGTTTTGTTATCCTTTGGCGCCTGGGAACTGCCATGACAATTCAGGAAGAAACACAGAAGAGACTCTGCTGGATTCTGGCATTGTTACTCTTTCTCTCCATTGTGACGCTTTCCGGGATACATGGTTTCCTCGGCACGGCGTTCTTCTCTTTGGTGCTCCTGATCCTCTTCCTCCTGACTGCTCTGCCGTTCACCCGCGCCATTTTCGGCAGAGGACCGCTTTCCGTTATCTTTGCATTTCCGTCGGGGTTCATTCTGCATGCTCTACTGCTTGCTGTGTCGGCAAAATTTTTCGGAATAAACAGCGCTGCGCTCACTGTTTACATGGTTGTGGCTGCCGCCACAGCGGTCCTGCTGCGAAAAGCCGGAAGACCGGGAGATCAGGTCTGGGAAACGGCCGATACACTCTGGCTCTTCGTCTGGTTAATCGCTGCTGTTGCCGTTGTTTCCTTCGCATTCTTCAATGCCGGCAGGATGACGGCAGAAGGAACCGCCTACAGAGCCTATTTTAACGGGGACTTCTTCAGGAACCTGGCGGTTACGGGAAGCTTGTCTCATAAGGGCATTCCACCTGAAAATCCTTATGTGAGCGGCCACACTCTGAGTTATTACTGGTTCTTTCATCTATTCCAGGCATACTGGATCACGATCTTCCCCTCTTACAGACCCGATTTCATGTTGCTGCAGTTTTCGCTGGTAGCTGTTTCCATTTTTGTTTCCTCTTTCTTCGCAACCATCCGCCGGTACGTTTCTTCACGAAATACATTTCGCCTCCTGCTCCCTCTTCTTTTGTTTGGGGGAAGCTACAAAGGGATTTACGTCGTTTCCAAGATCCATGAGCAGAATATGCCGTGGAACATTTTTAGAGAATGGAATGTGGAAGGAATCCTGCGGTGGGACTGGAATGTCCCCCAGGTTGATATGCTCTATCGCGCATTCCTGTACGCTCCTTACCACCTGATTGCCTTGACCGTCTTCTTTCTCTTGCTGATCGTGTGGACGTCTACCAATACTAGATTCCAACGAATCCTCGTTACCATACTTCTTTTCTCCAGCGTAGGCTTTTCGTTTTTCATCGGTGGAATTCTGGTACTGTTTTCCTCGTTTGTAGTTTTGATTCAAACCGTGCGGCGATTCAGGGAAAGAGGGTCAGAACTGATTCTCTCGGGCCTCCTGGGGTTCGCTTTCCTGTATCTCTACCTTTTTGTCTTTCAGATGGTCCAATACGGACCTTCTTCCACACCGACCAGGCTTGGCTTGGATCGGAACATAGCAGCACATTTTGTCTCGTATACTCTGCTGAATTGGGGCGCAATCCTGCCGCTTGGGGTTGCCGGCATCATCTGGCATTCCGCGAAAACTCCCATTCGAATTCTTTTCCCCTTTCTATTGATTTGCTTTGTTTTCATTTACTGCGTCGAAGTAGTTGTTCCAGGCGTCTCCGACGTCAGTCTGAAGATGGGGTACATTGTCTTCGTTCTTCTTCTTATGCTGGGGGCAGGATTTATCGATCGAATCCTTGTACATCATCCCGCACGACAGAAATGGCTTGTGAGTGGCCTGATTGTCCTTTTGATCCCGGCTTTCGTTACCTGGCTGATGGATGCCACGAACAGCCAGGACATTCGGAACACAAACTTTACAACGTATGTCTCCCGGGAAGATACCGAAGTCCTGAAGTGGATGCGGAAGAACCTTCCCGGCAAAGCAGTCGTACAGAATTATTCATGGGGTAAAGGCTATCTCCAGGAGTTTGTGACCGAAGTGCCTCCCCTTGCCGAGCGTTCCGTCTTTCTGGGAGACAAGAATTGTTCAAGAATTTTCCAGATCCCGAAGGCGCTCGTGGATAAACGTACCCGGATCCTTTGGCATCTGTTCAACGAGGAATCAACTGCCAGGATTTATGAAGCGTGCAGATTGGCCGGAATTGACTTTATTTTCTTGAGTTCCGCGGCAAATGAGCCTCGCTACGAGATGCGCCAGGAACTGGTAGAACCTTACTTTACCATGGCCCACCATAACGGGGAGGCACTTCTGTTTCGCAGGAATGAGGGAGTGCAGATTCGGCCCGAAGATCTGGAAGAAAAAGTATTATGGGAAGAAGACGATCGCCCGGTTTTGCAGGCCGTTTTTGTCAGGAATTTTTCTAGGCCCGAGATCCGCTCAGGAATCGATATCGCAAGGTGGATGTCAAACGACGGTGAAATCCTTTTACAGGCAACAAAGAATCTGCAGGGAAATCTGGCGTTCAATGTCGCAGCCCTGGGGCATGACCGCCGGATGGAGGTATACCTGAACGGCCGATTGCTTCAGCAGCTAACGGCCTCCCCAAGAGCTAAGAAGGTCTCCCTTCCCGTCCGTATCAGCGAAGGAGACAATCGTCTGAGGATTTATTGTCCTGACGGGCCTGAGCGCGCTGATATATATGTAAAGAATGGCGATCAGCGAATGCTGAGCGTAAAGGTGAACCGACTGCAGTTTACGATGTAAGCTTCCTCCCACAGCCCCAACACGTGCTTTCGCGCGGTCGCGTCATTGACACCATTACGTCAACGGCGGAATTTTGATCTTTTGTACAGAGCTCAGGCGCGAGGCACCGAACGGTCCAAGGATGTTGCGATAGATTCATTTGGCAAGATCTTCATCAATCCTCACGATCTGTGAGATTACACGTGATCGACCGAATCACTCGCACGGAACGAAATGGGAGAACAAAGTGGTTCCAACGGCGGGAGGCCACTGGCCAAAACTTTCCGCGCCGGCCCGGTAAAGATAGTAATCCCGGTAATAACCGTTACTATCCTCTCCATATGGCCCGATTTCGAACGCGCTGGCGCCAAATACATAGCTCCCTGACGTGCTTCTGAACTCGGTGCAAAGGTAAAAGACATTCTGGCAACAGTAGTCTTGATTAGAATCGCCGTTGTAAACCCTGATATCCATTACCCGATGCTCTTTTGGATCGTGAATTCCGATTACCGTAACCGGGTGATCGGGTCCGAAGGTTCTGGGTAGCTTGAACGAGTTACAGAATGGTTTAAGTCCTCCGTCATCCACAACGATTTGCTCACTGCTGGGGCAGCTCACTTCCCCGCCGCCGCTGCTGGCGACGCGCACGGTTTTCTGAGCGGAGCTTGTTGTTCCATCGTTGTCAGTAACAGTGAGATTTACCGAATAATCGCCCTCGGTAGAAAACTGGTGGTCAGCTATTTTGCCGTTCTTTGCGGTTCCGTCATCAAAATCCCAGGCGTAATCATTGATTCTGCCGTCCGGATCGTGGCTGGCGGAAGCATCAAATCGGAAGTTCGTAGTTCTGGGTCCGGAAGGCGGCGACACCGAAAAGCCGGCAATCGGCGGTTCTCCAATGATCTGCACGTCCTGTGCCACAGAACTCCGGAGACTTCCATTGTCTGTGACGGTGAGTGTTACGGAGTAGGTTCCGTCATGCTGGAACTGGTGAGTGATTTTTTCCCCTTCCCCGTTGTGGCCGTCCCGGAAATCCCACTTGTATTCTGTGATGCGTCCATCGTCATCTTTGCTGCCGCTTCCATCAAATGAGAATACAGTGCTTGTGTTGCCGTTTCTTGGCAAAACAGTGTAGTGAGCTGCAGGAGGCTCGTTGTCGACGACAGTCAGGCTCTGCGTGGCTGTTGCCTTTCCCTGCGCGTCGTCCGTAACCGTCAAAGTCACTTGAAACACGCCACCGGAAGCATATCCATGCGTTGTCGTTTGTCCACTGGCAGTCGATCCATCGCCGAAGTTCCAATCGTAAGTCTTTATGGTCCCGTCCGAATCCGAAGAACTGGATGCATCAAACGAGAAAGGGCTGTTTTTCCCCCCCTGCGAGGGGGTAACAGTAAAATGGGCGGTGGGCATGGCGTTATCGCTGACGCTGAAGATCTCGGAGTTGCGCACGGTTCCGGATGGAGTAGTGATCGTGACGTCGCGCGGGCCCACTTTCGCGTCAGGATGAACGGAAAACGTAATGGAAAGTGTGGTGGGGCTGACAACGGAGGTTTCTTGCAGGTCAACGCCCTCTCCCAGATTCACCAAGACCACACCAACAAAGTTGTTTCCGGTAATGACGCCCTTCACCCCCCGCTGCCCGCGGCTTACTTGAGAAGGGCTCATCTTTTCAATCGATACTGCCTCTTCGCTTAATGTCGAATCGTCGGTACTGCAACCGCCGAGCGCAAGCAGACAGATGGAGCCTATGTAGCCAAGACGCCTCAAAAACATCTCCAAAACCTCCAGTCTTAACAAAATTCTTACGAACATCCTAACAAATTAATAGTATGAATGCAATACTATAGTTATAATACGCATAACAACATATTATTTGGCGAGTAGCGAACCGATCTCTATGAGCAAACCAGTGTGCGGCTCATCCAGCGCCAGCCGAATCGTCCCCGGCGAGCCGTCTCCAGCGGACGCAAGGATAAAGCCTGAGGGCATCCCCTTGTCTGCTGTTCGTCGCTGACCTTGACGTCCCGCCGAACGTAAACCCAGAACGAGCGCTTCGTAAAGTCATATTGAGAGATACCGATTCATCGGTAGTATCGGGAGAATCTTGGGCCTGAGCGCGCTGATATATATGTAAAGAATGGCGATCAGCGAATGCTGAGCG
>CAZDDB010000019.1:0-23889 GCA_964504105.1 uncultured Acidobacteriota bacterium | reverse complement strand
GGACCGACTGCCGCATCTGAAAAGACAGATGTGATGGTGCCCGTGCATCAATTCGTGGACGGCTTCAACAAGGGCGACACGAAGACGGCCGCAGCGGCTTGCGCCGATCAAACGTCCATCATCGACGAATTTCCGCCCCACGAATGGCACGGTACGGGGGCTTGCTCGAAGTGGATAAATGACTACGACGCCGACGCCAAGAAGAATGAAATCACCGATGGTATCGTCACCCTCAACAACCCCCGGCACATCGATATCACAGCAGACCGTGCCTACGTCGTCGTTCCCTCGAACTACACTTTCAAGAAGAAAGGGAAGCTGGTTAAGGAGACCGGCTCGATGTTTACGTTTGCCCTGCAAAAAGGCGAGGCGGGCTGGCGTATCACTGGATGGGCATGGGCGAAGAATTAGGCGCAGTCGCGCTGCCCAATAATAAGGATCAGTTTGCCATCTGGGTTGCCGAGCTGATCAATCTGTATCCGCCCGCTGCCTAACAACCCGGCGGAATCGATCAACTCAGCCGGAAGTTCGATCCAATCTTCGACATTCTCGATCGACTGAACACGGATTATCGGCACGGCAACGCCGCCCAGCCTGGTGCTGTGCCACGCCGCGCCCGTCGCAGGAGCGAGCGATTCGCTCAACCGGACCACTTCGCGGCTTGCAATACGACTTACAAATCTCTTTTGCTGGGAAAAGCCAGCTGAACAGCGCGAAGAAAAAGACTATGTTTGACATTCGAGCCGCTAAGAATATTAAATAAGTATAGGCTGAGCGGATTGACTACCGTTCCAAGTATCAGGCATTGAGCTGATCGGACCTGAGGCGTCAGGAATAGCCTTATCAGGCTTTGAATCCCGTGAGGGAGCGCCCGAGCTCATTTTGTAGCATTTCCCTTCAGCCTTTATTTTTTCGAAGACCCAGTAAATTCACTCCTTCGGCATAAGCGCTTTCGCAGATTTTTCCGTAAAAAGTACATTCTGGTTTCTGCGCCGCTTGCAATCCGTTCACAATCATCTCTGCCGGCGAATGTCCTTTCCGGTATCATTGTCTGGTGCTGGGGCATGGCTGCAAGCGTCACCCCTTCGCTCGGCGCCGGTTGTGGCGGGTTAGCTCCGGCGTTCGCGGGCGGATCCAAGGAACTTTTTTCGTATGAGCGTGTCTTTACTGATCAATGCTCTATAAGAAGTCCGCGGCACTTTTCTTCATTCTCGCACTAAACCTTTATTATCAGAGAGTCTATGCCTGTTCTTGTGGCAAGATGTCGGTTGAAGAAGGGTTTTTGACTAGTGACGCGGTATTTGTTGGCGAAGTTACAGACGTACAAAAGAACGTCGGTCGCTTGCGGAGATGGTTGGATGGAGCCTATCGTCGCTTGGCCGGGAAAGCGCCCGATGATTCTGTCTATCTTATGACTATCACATTCTCGGTTCGCAAGGAATGGAAAGGATCGGCATCCATGCATGTAACCATTCAAACACCTGACCCAAAAGAATGTTGTATTTGCGGCTTCAATTTTGAGGTCGGTAAATCATATCTGGTTTACGCAAGCATGGCCGGATGGATGAGCAACCCATCGTTGTATACAAGCATCTGCAGCAGAACAAAACCATTGGCTCAGGCATCAGCGGAGATACTGTGGCTTGATCGACGTGCAGCAACTGCGCCCGAAAACACAACAGCCGAATAAGTTGCTGCGCCGGCGAACAATTCGCTGCACCGGACACGAAGCGCACCTTACTCAGTCATGGCGCTTGCTTTCCGGTTCACAGGTCGTGGGCCAGGCGTGCTTCCATTCTGCTACAATTGTCTTGTGCCCGGCTGAAGCTCAGCAGGCGGCCATGCCTTCGCTCGGCGCGGTCCGTGCGGGTGAACTCGGCGTTCGGCCCGTTCAAAGGAATCATGCGAGTACCAATAATTACAGGGGTTATTAAGCGGAGGATCCTGGTTAACTTTCGCATCGACGCCAGCGTTATGCAAAATCAATTGCCGAATCCGTTCACGCCAAAACTACAGAATGGATACGCTATAGCAGGAATATGTCTCATCAGGTTGGAACAGGTTCGGCCCAAAAGAATACCTGCAGCGTTTGGAACTAGCAGTGAAAATGCCGCGCATCGCATTGCAGTGACCTGGCAGGACGAAACGGGCGCTTGCCGAGAGGGCGTTTTCATTCCCAGACGTGATACGGATTCGTTGATCAATTCACTGGCTGGTGGACGCCTTTTCGCGGGGGAACATCATCGAGCCGCTTTTGATGTTTCGGAATCGGATAACTATATATCTTTAAAAGTTATATCGGCTGATGGTGCTGTCCGCATTGGAATGTCAGGGAGAATAACCGATAGAATGCCGCCGGAATCTGTCTTTTCAAGTTTGGAGGAAGCATCCAGGTTCTTTCAGGGTGGATCGTTGGGCTATTCTGTTACAACTGACCAGAATCGTCTCGATGCTCTTGTCCTCCACACAGAAAATTGGGAAGTACAGCCGCTTACAGTCAGCGGTGTCCATTCAAGTTATTTTTCAGATGAAAGCAAATTTCCTGCTGGCAGTGTCCAGTTTGACTGTGCGCTTCTCATGAAAAATGTCCTTCACGAATGGCACGGAGCAGATGATATGTACATATGAGTCAGACCGGGCCGAACAACTCGCGAATGGGTCTGGTTGCGGCAGCATACGAGTGCCGCTCCGCCGTAGTGAGTTAATGCAATACACGACCGATCGTATCTGGAGTGAAAGCATCCGGATCGTCCAATCCAAACGTGGGTACCGCTTCGGGATCGATGCCGTATTGCTCGCTCACTTCCTGAAGGCTTCCGCCGGGGACGACGTTCTTGAGATCGGTTGTGGAAACGGCGTAATTGCGATTCTGCTTTCCCATCTGCAGTCTTTCAAAAAGCTCGTGGCCGTTGAAGTTCAGAAAGATCCGGCGAATCTGGCATCGCAGAATTTTCACTTGAATCAAGTAAACAATGCGGAGGTGTTGCAGGCAGATATCCGCGAGCTCGAAACGTCCGACAAATTCGATCTGATCTACTCAAACCCTCCGTACCGGAAGATCGGGGCGGGAAAACTGAATCCGAGCCCCGAGAAGGCAGTAGCCAGACATGAAATCAAGCTGAAATTGGAAGATTTATTTTTCTGCGCAAAGAAATTCTTGAAACCGGATGGTAGATTGAGTCTGATTCTCCCGCAATTTCGGGAGGAAGACCTCCTCCGGCTGGCCCGCGGGCATCACTTGCCGCTAAGGGAACGAAGAGAAGTCCACTCCTTTCGTGATGAGCGGTACGCGTTTCTTCTCGTTACATTGAGCGAAACCGGAGGAACGCTGCTGGAGCACCCTCCGCTGATCATCTACGATGCTCCCGGACGATACAGTAGCGAGATGCAAAGCCTTTTGACCCGGTAGCGGCCGTGATATGCTGATACATTTCCAATGTTCCAAAATTTGTACAATCTATACAAGTATCGTGTCCTGATCCATAGTCTGGTCAGTCGCGAATTGAAGGCGCGCTACCGTGGGTCGCTCCTCGGGTTTTTCTGGTCGTTTTTCAATCCGTTGCTGCTGCTGGTTGTCTATACCATCGTATTCAACTACATTCTTCCCAACCGCGCCCTGGAGACGCAGCCATATGCGCTTTTTCTGTTTATCGGATTGCTTCCCTGGACCTGGTTCTCTTCTTCGCTGCTGGAAGCCTCGAATGTAATTATCGCCGGCGGAACTCTGATCAAGAAAATCATCTTTCCTGCGGAAGTGCTTCCCATCGTGTCGGTGCTGGCAAACATGGTTCATTTTCTTCTCGGCACACCGATTCTGGTTTTGTTTATTCTCATTTACCGGGTCCCGCTGAACGTCAACGCTCTTTTTTTCCCGTTGATCGTTGTGATTCAGCTGATTCTCACGCTGGGATTCGCGCTGTGGATCTCTTCGCTGAGCGTACACTTCAGGGATATCAAGGATCTTCTGGCCAACCTGTTGACCCTCTGGTTTTTTTGTTCGCCGATCATTTATCCGCTCTCGTTTGCAAACGCGCAGGAGTCGCAGCTTTCGCAGGTCTTTCAATGGGTCCTTTATCTGAATCCGGTGTCGTATCTGATGGATTCATATCATCAGTCCATCTTTCACGGAAAGACACCCGATCTGCTCCATTTGCTGATTGTCTTTCTCTTCAGCCTGTTTATCTTTATCTCCGGCTACTTTGTGTTTGACCGTCTAAGGGACACATTTGCAGAGGAAGTATGAACAGGGTTGAAGTTCAGAATGTCTCAAAGCTTTACAAGAAATTTGCGCACAGGAGACAGTTCCAGACACTCAAAAGCGCATTACTGAAGGGAGACTTGTTTGACACTCTCAATCCGCGGGAGGCGTTTACGGCGCTCAAGAACGTCAGCTGCGCGGTCCCTGAAGGGACCATGTTTGGAATCGTCGGAAGCAACGGTTCCGGCAAGAGCACGATGCTCAAGTTGATTGCGGGAATCTCAAAACCAACGTATGGAAGCATCGTCACTCGGGGAAAGATTTCTGCACTGATCGAGCTGGGAGCGGGGTTCCATCCGGAAATCAGCGGCCGCGAAAACATTTTCATCAACGGAATCATGCTTGGACTCACCCGAAAAACGATCGAGGACCGGTTTGATGAGATTGTGCGCTTTGCCGAGTTGGAAGATTTTATCGATCAACCCGTCAAAACGTATTCCTCCGGCATGTTCATGCGGTTGGGCTTTGCGGTGGCAGTCAATGTAGATCCCGACATCCTGCTCATCGATGAGGTGCTGGCGGTGGGCGATGAAGCGTTCGCGCACAAGTGTCTGGACAAGATCAGTGATTTCAAGAAGCGGAAGAAGACCATGATCCTGGTGACTCACGCCATGGCGATGGTGGAAACGCTGTGCGACTCCGCGATGTGGCTCAAGAAGGGAGAAGTCATGCGGATTGGCGATCCGCGGATGGTCTGCGGCGCTTATTTAATGGACCTGGAGGCAAAGGAAGAGAAAGACCTTCAGGCAGAGCATCAAAAGCTTACGGAGGATATGACCGGCAACGCTCCCGCCGTCAGTCCGGAGAGCCAGCAATCCCGCTGGGGCGGAGGAGAGATCCAGATCACGAAGGTCCAGTTGCTGGATGAACACGAACAGGAAAAGCATGTCTACACGGCCGGCGAGACGATGCAAATCAAGCTGTTTACCCGTGCCCGACAACGAGTGGATGATTTTGTCTTTGGCGTCGGCATCTTCAACACCGAAGGAATCTGCTGCTACGGCACCAACACTCATATTGAAGAATTTCATCCGCTCGAATGCAAGGGCGCCGGGGAAGTCACCTTCTACATCCCTCATTTGAATTTAGTGGAAGGAACGTATTATTTGGATGTGGCTGCGCACCGCCGCGATGATTATCCATACGACTATCACCGCCATCTGTACACCTTCAAAGTAAGATCCCGCCAGAAAGACGTCGGCATCTTCCGCCCGGATCACCGGTGGGAGTTCACTCCGAACATCCGTCTTCGCGAGCCGTTGACCCGCGAAGAATCATCGTAAGGGGGATTTTGATGGCCACAAAAGCAAAGGTAGCAATCTTACGAACAAAGCCGGAAACGATCTTGCGGGATTATGAGAGGCTGATGGAACTCGCGGAGTTCCGTCGTTTTCTCGATCCTTCGGCTGCAACAATCCTGAAAGATAACATCTCCTGGCATTTTCCATTCCCCAGCGCCAACACCACACCCTGGCAGTTGGAGGGAACGATCCTCGCATTGAAGAATGCGGGCTACAAGGATCTGTCCTGCGTTCAAAACCGGACGGTAGTCACAAACGCGTTTAAAGGAACGGATCTCAACGGCTACTGGCCGATCTGTGAAATGCATCGCGTACCCGTCCTGTTTAATTTCCGGGTGAAGGATATGCAATGGATCGAATACAAGCCGAAGGCGCAAATGCGGGTACTCAATCGGATCTATCACGATCACATCCGCATTCCTGATTTTCTTTCCGGCAAGAATATCGTGCATTTGCCGACCATCAAAACGCACATTTACACCACCACGACCGGCGCGATGAAAAACGCGTTTGGAGGCTTGCTGAACGAGAAGCGCCACTACACGCATAGCTGGATCCATGAAACTCTTGTAGATCTGCTCGATATACAAAAGGAAATTCATCCCGGGATTTTTGCCGTGATGGATGGAACGACTTCCGGAGACGGAGCTGGACCTAGAATCATGAATCCCGTTCGGAAGGATGTAATTCTGGCATCGGGAGATCAGGTAGCGATCGATGCGGTGGCAGCCAGACTGATGGGGTTTGATCCGCTCACCATCCCGTACATTAAGATCGCGCATGATGCGGGATTGGGCGTTGGCGATCCGGGCGAAATTGATCTGGTTGGCGATCCTCTCATCGGCAACGAACGGTGGGGATTCAAGGTTGGAAAAACGCTTCACAGTTTTCTTGGCTGGCTTGCCTGGTACGGTCCGACAAAAGTGCTGCAACGGTTCATTTTCCACACGCCACTCGTTCATCTCCCGAACCTGATTTCGGAATCCTACCACGACTACTACCGCTGGACTTTTAAAGAAAAGAAAATTTATCAGAACTGGCTGCAGGATTCTCCCTGGGGCGGACTCTTTTCACGCTATCGCGAACAGGGGTGTCTGGCCGCACCGAAAGCCGCCGCCACAGCGGGGTAAAGCGGATTGCACGAGATATGATTTTTCGCAGTCCGTTTCCAGAAGTCCGGGTTCCTGAAGTTGCGTTGACTCCGTTCGTGCTGCGGCGGGCCGATGAGTTGAGGGACAAGCCGGCGCTCATTGATGGATCTACGGGACGCGAGTGGACATACGGTCAGGTGAAAGAAGCCATCTACAGGGCGGCAGCGGGACTCGCGGCGCGCGGATTTCGCAAAGGGGATGTCTTCGCAATCTACTGCCACAACGCGCCCGAATATGCCATCGCGTTTCATGCGGCTGTGCTGCTTGGCGGCGTGGTTACAACCATCAATCCGCTCTATACAGCCGGGGAACTGCGGATCCAGTTGCGGGATTCAGGTGCGACGTATCTGCTCACCGCCGACGGAGCACTCGATCAGGCGCTGGAAGCGGCACATGATTCAAACATTCGCGAAATCTTTGCATTCGTACGGGCGCCTGGCGTCACACCCTTCCAGCAACTGCTGCACAGCGGTGGAACGGTTCCGGAAGTTGTTATCAACCCGCGTGAGGATCTTGCGGCATTGCCTTACTCCAGTGGAACTACAGGTCTGCCGAAAGGCGTGATGCTTACACATTACAACCTGGTGGCAAACTTGCTGCAAATTGAAGGCACCGCTCACAACAGACCGGACGATACCTTGATCTGCGTATTGCCGTTTTTTCACATCTACGGCATGGTGGTGATCCTGAATCTGGGTCTGTACCAGGGAGCAACCATCATCACCATGCCGCGTTTTGATCTTGAGCACATGCTAAAGCTCATGCAGGATTATCGAGTTACATTTGCGCATCTGGTCCCGCCGATCGTGCTGGCATTGGCGAAACAACCGGTCGTGGATCATTACGATCTATCTTCGCTGCGCACCATTTTTTGTGCAGCCGCACCGCTGTCAAGGGACCTTCTTATGGCCTGCGCGTCGCGGCTTGGTTGCTTTGTAAAGCAGGGATATGGCATGACCGAAGCAAGTCCTGCAACACATATGTGTGCGGACGAACCCGAAAGAGTCAAAACCGGATCTGTTGGCGTGCCGGTGCCGAGCTCCGAGTCCAAAGTTGTGGATCCGGAAAGCGGAAAAATCCTGGGTCCGAACCAGGAAGGAGAAATTTGCGTTCGCGGACCGCAGATCATGCTCGGCTACCTGAATAACCAGGAAGCGACAGCACACGCAATTGACCCGGAGGGATGGCTGCATACGGGCGACATCGGATTCGCGGATGAGGAAGGCCATTTTTACATCGTGGACCGCCTGAAGGAACTCATCAAATACAAAGGCTTTCAGATCGCACCTGCCGAATTGGAAGCGGTGTTGCTTACGCATCCCGGCGTTGGAGACGCTGCGGTCATCGCCGTTCAAGACGATGAAGCGGGCGAAGTGCCCAAAGCCTTTGTGGTCTTAAAAACGAAGACAACGCCCGAAGAAATATCCGCTTATGTTGCGGCGCATGTGGCCCCTTATAAAAAGCTGCGCCAAGTGGAAATTGTGGACCAGATTCCAAAATCCCCATCCGGAAAGATTCTTCGCCGTGTCCTGATCGACCGTGAGAAGGGAAGGAACGAGGATAGAAGATAGAGGATGGAGGATGGCAACCATTTCCATCCTCCATCATCCATCCTCAATCCTCTCCCCGCCCTGATGAGTTCCTACGACCTGATTCCCAGGTCTTTCAGTTTTGAAGTGAGAGTTTTTACGGAGATTCCAAGAACCCGGGCGGTCTGTTCCAACTTTTCGCCGTTGTCTTTCCACGCGTACAGGATTGCGTGCCGTTCCGCTTCATCAGCGGCGCGTTTTCGCACATCGGGAAGTGAACCTTCAAGGTTCAAATAGTCCGCGATGCTTCCGGCATGAGGCTGGGCGACGGTCAAAACATCCTTTCCCTCGATCGTCTGACCGTCGCACAGGATTACAGCGCGTTCGATGCAGTTTTGCAGCTCGCGGATGTTCCCTGGCCAGGAATACTCCTGCAGTTTCTGAATCGCCGGACCGGTGATTCTCATTTTCCCGCGCTTTAACTCCCGGCTGAAGACGTCGAGAAAATGTTCCGCCAGAAGCGGAATATCTTTTTTACGTTGACGCAGAGGGGGGATGTGGATCGGAAAAACGGAGAGACGGAAGAAGAGATCTTCACGAAATTCACGAACAGCCACCTGATGATCCAGGTCACGGTTCGTGGCGGCAATGATTCGGACATCGACGCGGATAGGCGTCGTGCCTCCGATACGCTCGAACGTCCGCTCCTGCAGAACACGCAGCAGTTTTGCCTGAAGCGGCGGTCCCATTTCCGCAATTTCGTCCAGCAGAATGGTTCCACCATGTGCCAGTTCAAATTTGCCCGGTTTCCGGGCTACCGCTCCTGTAAAGGCGCCCTTTTCGTGCCCGAAGAGCTCGGTTTCCAGAAGCGTCTCGGGGATCGCGGCGCAGTTGACGGCAACAAAGGGAGCCTCTTTGCGCGGACTGAGCTGATGCAGAGCACGAGCAAACAATTCCTTTCCTGTCCCGCTTTCTCCAGTGATCAACACCGTTGCGTCTGTCGGCGCCGCCTTTTGAATTGCCAACGTCACATCTTTGAAAGCCCGGTCTTCACCGATGATTCGGGGGAATCCCAATCGTTTGGCGAACTCCTCCTTCAGAATCATGTTCTCGTAGCGCATTTGCTGCACCGCCTGCACTCGCCGGATCAAGAGAAGCAGATGATTGATGTCCACCGGTTTTGGAAGAAAATCGTAAGCTCCCATTTTCATCGCTTCCACTGCAATTTCGATCGAACCAAAAGCGGTCATGAAAATGACCACATTCTCGGGATCCGCATCCCTGGCGGCGCGCAAGAATTCCAGTCCTTCAATATGAGGCACACGTAAATCGGAAAGAATCAACAAAAAACGCTGAGTCTTTACTTTATGGACCGCTTCAATGCCATCTTTTGCTTGCTCGACCTCAAAGTGATTTTCCTGCAGAGCGGTCTGCAACATTGCACGAAGGCTCTCTTTGTCTTCGACCAGAAGAATTTTTCCGTTCATTGATAACGTCTGTAGACAGTCAACTGCTTAGAATATTCTATTTTTCCTGTTTGCCGGTCGTATTCATACGCACCTCCTTCCGGATCCGGTGGGAGAGATTTCAAAATTCCGGAGGAGACAAGATGATGTAGACTGAAGGGGATTCGTCCAAAACGGCGCTGATATTCCCGAAGCGCCTTCCGCAGGTCCTCGAGGTCGATTAACACTTTCAGGTCGTGAACATGCTGGAACGCGGTCTGCCGGACCGATGGATCCTGTTCCGTGCGATAGACTTCCTGCCAGAGGAGATAAGCAAGCCTCTGATCTCCCATCCGGAAATGCAGAGCGGCAACCATTCGTCTCATCATGGAGGGAGCGCCAGGAACGCCGGCAGCTTTTTCAAAGTAGGCAGCGCTGAGCTTGTTGTTCTTCAGGTTCATCATACAGTAAAAGCCCGCGTCGGCGGGCAAAATCCATTTCGACGGATTCCTTTGCGATCCCCGATCCAAAAGACGGAGCCCTGCCTCTGGGTTTCGTCCTTCAAAGAACATGAACAGCGCTCCTGTTTGATATGCCTCGACGAAATTCGGATCGAGCTCGGTAATCAAATCATATGTGTGCCACAGATATTCCATTCTAGGATGAAAGCCAGGGTCGCCATAATACTGGATCGACCAAAGGTAAACAAAATCAGCCAGCGGCAGATGATACCCAAACGCAGCAGGCTTGAGATATTTTCCAGAGGGAAGATAAAGCATTTGGGAAAAGGACGATCCCTCATTGCGATGTCGAAGGTTGATATAGTAGTGAACGGCAACCGCCAGCAAGTACACACCCAGAATGACAAGCCCCAAAAAACCGCGGCTTCGTGGAACCCTCTGCTCTCGTTCCCTCATGTGAAGTCTTTCTTTTGAAAAACAAACATTGCAAACAGCAAGAGAGCGGAAAGATACAGTACCCAGTAGAGAGTAACCTCAGGAACAAGGTGTGGAGCTAACGGAAGACGGTGCACGACCTCGGCGCGAACATTCAATAGCTCCAGATTGGGAAGCAAGTAATAAAGCATGGAAAGAATCAGTTTTCCGAATTCAGAGTGGACCCGACTCTGGAGCAGCAGAAGACTTTGAGTAAGGTGTCCGGCAAAGAAGGATGCCAGCGTCAGGATTGTGCTGAGCAGCGGTGTGGAAAAAGAAGAAAAGACAATCGCAATTGCGGCAACCAGAAGCCATTCCAGGTAAATGAAATAGAATGCCAGAAGGATTCGCATTTCCGCCCCGCCTTTTAAGAACAGCACCGCATAAAAAATAGAAACGAGAGCGCACAACACAACAAAGAGAGTCAGGGCCAATCCGGCAAATTTTCCCAGCAGAAATTGGGAGCGCCGCACCGGTTTACTGAGAATCAGGTAGACGGTCCGCTTTTCCATTTCACGAAATATCAATCCAATTCCAATGAAAATGGTGATCAGGATGCCGAAGAAGTGGATCGTGCTGATTCCCATGTCCTTGATGATCTTCATCTCGTCACCAATCGTGAGCTTGCCGATCACCCACGATGAGGAAACAAGGAGTACGGCAAAGACAACAAGCAAATAGAGGATGCGGTTTCTGACAGCCTCTTTGAAGGTAAGCTTTGCAATCGCCCAGACCTCTTTCATTGGATCTGTTTGAAGTAGAGCTCTTCCAGGGTTTGGCGCTGAGGCACGATTGATTCAATGACAAAGTGCTGCGACCGGGACAGGGTCAGGATCGTGTCCACTTCCTGAATAGAAGGGACCTTCACAAGAAATTGCGCGTCGGAACGCGTAATGACTTCATGCGGAATTCCGTCCAGCTGAACTCCGGCAGCCTGAACCAGTGTCACTTCGTAAGCGGTGATTTGTTTCATTTGATCTTGAAGGCGGCCGATCATTTGCATTTTGCCGTTCACCAGAATGGCGACGCGATCACAAATGAGTTCGGCATCGGCAAGAATGTGGGAGCTGAAGAGCAGAGTCTTCCCGCGCGCTTTCAGTGAGAGCAACAAGTCGCGCACTTCTTTGCGGCCAACAGGATCGAGGCCCGACATCGGTTCATCCAGAATCAGAAAATCAGGATCATTGATCAGTGCCTGAGCCAAACCGATTCTCTGCAGCATCCCTTTTGAATATTTTCGCAACAGCCGGCTGCCCGCCTCCTGAAGATGAAACATCTTTAGCAGCTCATCCGCTTTCCGGCGGCAAACAACAGACTCATAGCCGTGCAACTCTCCGGAGAAGATCAGATATTCGCGACCGGTAAGAAAATCATAAACATACGGACTCTCCGACAAGAACCCGATTCTCGCCTTCGCGCGCGGGGAGGCCATGGGATCACCGAGCAGCTCAATGGCGCCGGAATCCGGATAGACCAGGTTGAGAATGCATTTGAGGGCAGTCGTCTTGCCTGCCCCGTTCGGTCCTAATAAACCGAAAATCTCACCTTGTTCTACTTCCAGAGAAACGTTGTCCAGAGCCACAATGCGTTTAGGAATGAATCCCACTTTGAACGCCTTTGACAATCCCTGGATACGAAGCGCAGCCGGCATGAAACCTCCCTTGAGGCCGGGTGGATTATAGCCCACCCTGATTTCATTCTACAACAGAGATCCTGGGTGTTTATAATGGAGCAGATGGCGCAGCAGACTTCGATCGTGATCGTAAACTGGAATGGTGAGAAGTACTTGCCGGATCTTCTGGAATCACTCCGTGGATCCGCGGCAAACAAGACCATTGTAGTAGACAATGCTTCTACAGACCGGTCGTTAGAATTTCTTACCGGTACTCCCGGGATTGAACTGGTACGCAACCCAACCAATCTGGGGTTTGGAGCCGCAGCAAATCAGGGGATTCGTTTGTCCGCTTCGCCCTACGTTCTGATTCTCAACATGGACATCCGCGCTCATCCGGGCTCCATCGATCTGCTGGAAGAGTTTCTTAAGGAGCGTACGAATGCTGCAGTTGCGGCGCCACAACTTCTTTTTCCGGATGGCCGCATCCAGCCGTCCTGCCGCTCCTTTCCAACAATTTGGGGTCTCTTCTTGTATTTTTCCTACCTCGACTATGTCCTTCCTTCCCATTACCGGTGGAAGGAAGCGAGACACAAGAAAACTACCGAAACGGATCAGCCGATGGGAGCAGCACTGATGTTCCGAAAGTCAGCGCTGGATCAAACGGGACTCTTTGATGAACGCTTCTTTATGTATATGGAAGAAGTCGACCTCTGCAAACGGATCAGAGATGCGGGATGGAAGATCTACTACTGTGCCGAAGCGAAAATGATTCACGATGCAGGCGGGAGTACGAGACAGGACTGGGAGCGCTCGCAGCGTAATTTCTTTGAAAGTCTGATCCGTTATTTCCGCAAACATCACTCTACGGGCTACCGGACCGGCATGCTAAAATGCACACTTGCAGTAGCCCTGCTAATTCGCTCAGCGGCTTTGCTGCTGGCGGGACGATTGCGGCAAAGCAAGTTTTACCTGCGCATGTCATCGGGAATTTTTTCGATCCATGGTTGATTACAAAAGCACCGGCGTAGATGCCGGCAAGAAAGAAGGAAGCCTGAACCGTCTTCTGGAGTACGTTACCCGCACATTTGATCTAAATCCCTGCAAACCGCTGCTCCCCATCGGTTATTATGCCAACGTGATTGATCTGACTCCGATCGGTTTTCCTATCGGGATCGCTTTTTCAACCGATGGAGTCGGGACCAAGCTTCTTGTGGCCGAAATGGCCGGGAAGTACGACACGGTCGGGATCGATTGCGTGGCCATGAATGTGAACGATCTCCTTTGCGTGGGAGCCACGCCGGTTTCCATGGTCGATTACATTGCCGTAAGTGAAGCGAATGCTTCGCTGCTGGAAGAAGTAGCCAAAGGATTGTACGCCGGTTGCGAGCTCGCGGGGATCAATCTTTCAGGGGGCGAACTGGCACAGGTCGCCGAACTGCTGGCAAAGAGGGACCGGCATGTCAGCTTTGACATTGTTGGAACGGCAATCGGAACGGTCGCTCCCGGCAAGATCCTGATTGGACAGGATCTGCAGCCGGGAGACCGCTTGATCGGACTGTCGGGCAACGGTCTGCACAGCAACGGATACACGCTGGCACGCAGAATCCTTTTTGACATCGGCAAATTCAAAATCGACGATTACAATGAAGAACTGCAAAGGACGATCGGAGAGGAACTGCTCCGGCCTACACGCATTTACGTGAGGGAGATTCTGCAAATTCTGCAGCAGGTTCCTGTCAAAGCGCTCTTTCATATCACCGGCGATGGCTTGTTCAATCTGACTCGAACAGCCAGAGCTGTGGGTTACCGAATTGAATCATTTCCAGAGCCTCCCGCGATCTTCCAACTTCTTCAACGGATAGGGAAAGTGCCCACCGCAGAAATGTTTCGAGTCTTCAACATGGGGATTGGATTTGTCATTGCCGTCCCGGATGATTCTACGTTCATCCAAACGATTCAGAGAATCGTGCGCGCAGCCGGACAGGACGCGATCCCGATCGGTTTTGTTACGGAGGATCCAGCCCGGACAATCCATGTTGAACCCTACGGAATCCGGGGACGCTCCCGGCAGTTTGTTGCCCTGTGATTCATAAGCGAAATTTCTTCCTGACCTTGGCTGTGGTCGCTTTACTTTGCGCAGGCCTGCTGCTACTCCTGCAAAACCAGCGTAAGGAACCGGTCGACCGCGTCGCCTCCCGTCTCGATTCCATCATTTCACCAAAACGGATGGAACAGCACATGAAACTCTTTTCCTCGGTACCGCACCGCGCGGGAACAGAAGAAAACAGGAAGGTTGGAGACGCGATTCTCAATAGACTCAGAGAGCTGGGATTGCATGTCTCCGTTGACGAACGTCAGGTGAATCTTTGGGAGCCCAAAAAACCGCAATTGTTTATTACTTCTCCGGACACGCTGGAGTTGGATCTCGCTGAGAAAGTCCTGGAGCAGGACCCTTACAGCCGGATCGCTGCTTCCGAGTTTCCTTTCTTTGCATACTCTCCGGACGCAGACCTGGAATCCGAAGTGATCTACGCAAACTTCGGGACGCGCGATGATTACGCTGTTCTGAAGAAACAGGGAATTCAGATTGCGGGAAAGATCGCGCTGGTGCGCGCTCAGGGAATCTGCCGGAGCATGAAGAACCTGGTGGCCGAAGAAGAAGGAGTTGCGGGTTTGTTGCTATATCCGGAACTGCATGACCAGGGAATGTTCAGATTCCCCTATCCTGACGGTCCTCATATCAATCCGTGGGTTGCTCAACGTGGTTCGTTGCTGAAATATTTTCTCTACCCGGGGGATCCGTTGAACGCAGAAAGCGCAGGCGTCTCCACACTGCCTCAAGTACCGGCATTCCCGATCTCCGGACAATCGGCAATTGAAATCTTCAGACGCATGCAGGGCAAGTCCGCTCCGGAGGAATGGCGCGGCTTGATGCCTGTCCGCTATTCGCTTGAGTCCGGTCCCGCGCGCGTGCGCATGGTCACAGGAGGCCAAATTCATCAACGGACGATCCGGAATCTCTTTGCAACATTTCCCGGGAAGAATCCGTCCGAGCCCTCTGTGATGGTGGGGAATCATTATGATGCATGGGTTTATGGCGCCGCCGATCCCGGTTCCGGAACGGCGGTCGTTCTGGAGACCGCAGAAGCATTCGCGCAACTGCAAAAACAGGGTTGGCTGCCGGAACGAAGTATCACGTTTGTCTTCTGGGATGCAGAAGAGTACGGTTTGATCGGATCCTCATCCTGGGTAAGCGCGCACATTCAGGAAATCCGCTCCACAATCGTAACCCAGTTTTATGTAGATTCGGTTCGTTCAAAGCTTTTCAGAGGCTATGTGTCGCCGGTGCTTCGAAAACCGCTCGAAATCGCGTTACAAAAGGTAAACGAGCCCGAACAGGGACGCCCATTTTTCGAGATCGTAGGCGAACTGGATCTACCTGGTTTTAGCGATGACACAGCTCCATTCACCGGATTTGCAGGAATTCCCACGGCTCAAGTGGCATTTGGAACCTATTACGGTATGTACCATTCTCTTTACGATAACTTGAACTGGATGGACCGCTTCAGCGATCCCGGATACCGGTATCGCGCGGCGCTCGCAAAAATCCTAACTCTTTTTGTTGCGCAGTTTGCCGGCGACACGGTGTTGCCGTACAACTTTGCCGGAATCAGCGCGAGCGTGCGGGAGTGGCTGGCCAGGGAATGGGCTGGACGGCCCGGAAGCGAACGGTTTGCGCCGCTTTTCGGCGCGATGGAGCAATTTGATCGAATTGTTTCCCGTTTTGAAACAGCAAAAATGAACAGGCAACACATGTCTCCGGAAACATCAATCCGCATCAATCAACTTCTGCTCAAAGCGACGCTTTTTTTCTCGCCGCTCCCGCAAAGTTCCGCAAAACCTTCTTTTGGGAAGCACAATCTTCTGGAAGGCCCCTCTGAAACGGAAGGTTGTGTCGGTGAGTGGTTGCCTCTCCTCCAACGCGCGATCCGTTCCAAGGACCAGACAAACGTAGATGCAGAAATCCGGAGACTCTCGGACGCTTTCCGTCAAGCTGGAGAAGCCCTGCAAGAAGCAAATGCGCAGATGCAGACCAAGTAGACATGCCCGTAATCGATGCAACAAAGGGCGTTCTGGTCGTGCATCAAAAACACGATTATTCGCATGTTCCAATGAATCGAGGGCGTGCATGGGAGGGTCCGGAAGCAGACGAAAACAGACGTCTCGCGGGAAACCAGGAATTCGTGTTTACTTTGTAGGACAGCACCCACAAACTGACGTCAACTGGAATAGACCGGACCAAAACCTGGAGCGATCTCGAGCGTTCCCTGGAAAGGTTCGCGGCACTGCATCCGCAACGCAAGCTCGTGTCAAGGCTAACAGGGTCCCTCCTTTCGCGATACCACAAATACTGGAAAACCTAGGAAAGCTTCATTTGCTCTCACCTTCCCCGATGCTAAACTAGGCGAGTATGAGTTTCTGGGCCGGCAAACGGGTTGTTGTAACCGGTGGAGGCGGTTTTCTCGGCTCGTTTGTGGTGGAACGCCTCCGGGAACGCGGTTGCCGGGATCTCTTTGTGCCGCGACGCCGGGACTTCGACCTGCGGGAAAAAGAGCAGGTGAACCGCGTTTACGAAACGGCCCGGCCCGATGTGGTCATACACCTGGCTGCCGTAGTGGGAGGAATCGGAGCCAATCGAAAACATCCAGGTCGATTTTTTTATGACAGCGCCATCATGGGGATTCAGATGATTGAAAGTGCTCGCCATCACAATGTGAAAAAGTTTGTGTCGGTTGGCACTGTTTGTTCCTATCCAAAGTTCACACCTGTCCCATTCCGTGAAGAGGATCTCTGGAACGGCTACCCAGAAGAAACAAATGCTCCTTACGGTCTGGCAAAGAAAGCGCTGCTAGTGCAGATTCAAAGTTACCGGGAGGAGTATAACTTCCCGGGAATCTATCTGATTCCGGTAAATCTCTACGGCCCGCGCGACAATTTCGATCCGGAAAGCTCGCACGTGATCCCCGCGCTTATCCGCAAGTGTTTGGAAGCAAAAAAAGAAGCTCATCCCGCCATCCAGGTGTGGGGGACCGGGTCCGCAACACGCGAATTTTTGTACGTTGAAGATGCGGCTGATGCAATTCTTACAGCAGCGGAGTTGTATGATTCGCCGGATCCGGTCAACCTGGGCTCGGGCCACGAAATCAGCATCCGCGATCTGGCGACTATGATTCGCGAATTAACAGAATATACGGGCCGGGTAGAATGGGACAAGACAAAACCGGACGGACAACCGCGGCGCTGTTTGGATACGACACGCGCTTTTGAAAACTTCGGATGGCGCGCAACAACGCCTTTCCATGGAGGGCTTCAAAAAACGATCGAATGGTATCAGTCCACTCTCAGCCGGTAAAGTCCGCTGTGCCGAATTTCCGGACGAAACCAGCGCTTGCGAATTCCTGATGCAATACTATCAGCCGACATCCTTCCTGCAGAAGATCCGCAAGCTCCTGCAGCTTTTCCGGCTGTTCTTTCAAGCCCGCACACACGCCGCTCTGTGGCAGCCCGGGCCAACCACATCTTCAGTCCTGATGGTGGTCCCGCAATTGGACCGGATGGGGGGTTACGAAAAGCAGGCTGTGCAATTGGCGGGTTCACTCACCCTCTCCGGAAATTTCATTACGATTCTTAGCGATCAAACCGGCAATTTTCCCCGAAAAGAATTTCGCAACGGATTCCTCATCTACCGGATTTCCTCGCATGGCTCCCGTTTAAAGTGGAACCCGTTTTTTTCCACTTTGATGTTCTTTTGGAAGAAACGCCGCTCGTTCCAGATCGTGCACTGTCACGGAATTACAGGCCTGTCCATCTTTGCTGCACGGGTTGGGAGATGGCTGGGCCGTCCCGCGGTACTGAAACCTGCGACAAAGGGTGATATTTCCAGCATCTTCTCTTTGAACAGCCTGAAGCACCGTACCTACCGGCGCTGGCTCAACAAGATGGAGTTTGTTGCGATCAGCGAAGAACTGAAGCAAGAGATGCAAGCCTCAGGAATTCAGGAGTCGAGAATCCACGTGATTTCAAACTTCGTCAACACTTCAAAATTTGAAGTCGTCACAGAGGACCGACGAATGGCTCTGCGAACAAGATTTTCTGCCGCAGACCGGGACATCTTTCTTTTTCTGGGAAGGTTGGAAAAACGCAAAGGGGTTGATCTTTTACTGCGAGCCTGGAAAGAATGCTCACCCGGACTCCTGTGGATCGTTGGAACCGGTCAGGAAGAGCAAACCTTACAAAAACTGAGCAGTGATCTGGAGTTGCGGAACATTCACTTCCACGGCCCAACGCAGACCCCACTCGATTATTATCAGGCTGCAGACGTATTTGTATTCCCTTCCTTGAAAGAGGGCTCCCCGAACGTTGTGCTCGAAGCCATGAGCTGCGGACTTCCGTGCATCGCAACAAGGATTGGCGGCATTGTAGATCTGATCCGTCACGAATGCGAAGGATACCTGGTGGAGCCAGGTTCCGTTGCTGCCCTTGCGGAGGCGATCAAACAAGCCGGGGCAAGACCTGAGGACCGCAAAAAATGGGCGGATCAAGCGGCAAAAACTGCGCGGGAACGCTTCGATATTTCGCGAATCACGGCGCTCTATGTCGATCTTTATTCGGAGATGCTTGCCCGGTGAAGGTCGTCTATTTTTCCAAATACTCGGATTGCGGCCCAAGCAGCCGTTATCGGGTGTTCCAGTTCCTCGACGCCTTCGCGCGGGCAGGCCTTGATTTTCACGTCTATCCACTGTTTGAAGATCCATATTTTGAAATCTTGCGGTTGCCCCCGTCGCGGGCGCGCACGTTGCAAAAGATTCGCTATGTCGCCGGACGTTTTCAGGAACGAAGGAAACAACTCCAGCAAAGCAGCGCGCCGCTTTGTGTAATCGAACAACAACTATTTCCCTACATCCCATTTCTTGTGGAGAAGCGTTTCCTCCCCGCGCGATATCTGCTTGAGTTTGATGATGCGATCTATCTCACGCATCCGCACAAACTTCCACAGATACTCCGGCATGCGGCAGGAGTGCTTGCCGGAAACAAGACACTTGCCGGTTACGCGTCCCGGTACAACCGGCAAGTACATGTTGTTCCCACCGTGCTGGACACAGACATTTTCCATCCGGCGCCAAAACCTCACACCGCTAAGATTAGAATCGGCTGGTCCGGTCTCGAATATAACTTTCGCTACCTTCGGACTCTGGCGCCGGTATTTCTAAAACTGCAGACACTCTATCCCGTAGAAGTTGTAATTCTGACAGGTTCGATGCCCCGGGATCTCCCATTTCCATTTCGTTTTGAAAAATGGAACCCGCAGCAGGAAGCGGAACAGATCAACCAGTTTGATATTGGAGTCATGCCGTTGGAGATGAACGAATGGTGCCGCGGAAAATGCGGAATCAAATTGCTTCAGTACATGTCCCTGGAGATCCCATCGGTAGCCACACCCGCAGGAGTCAATGCCGAAATCATCCGGGAAGGAGAAAACGGTTTTACAGCAGTTACACTTTCGGAGTGGGAACAGCGACTGACCACGCTGATCGAAGATGAGCCGCTGCGCGAAGAGATGGGAAAGGCGGCGCGAGAGACGGTCGTGAACGAATATTCCCGCGAAGTGTGGTTTCCGCGTATTCTGGAAACATACAAACAATATGCTTAAACGGCTCACTCCGCTCTGGCTTGTTCTCTTTGCGACAACCCTTGTCCTTTACGTTCTGCGGAACCAGCCGCTCCGGCATGTTGCGTTCCATCTGCTGCCGCTCTTGATTTCATTGGGATTTGTGCTTTCGCTGTGCGGAATTGGAGTGCCATTGATCCGGGTTCTCATTCCCAAACAGGACAAATGGATCCAGATCCTGACATCACTGGCTTTTGGAATCGGACTTACCGGAGCGATGAATTTTGCACTTGGACTTCTCGGATATTTCGACCCACTTCTTTTCTTACTATGGACAGCAACCGGACTGTCGCTGTTTGCCATTGCTTCTACCCGCTGGTGGCGGCCCGAAAAGATCCGGATATCCCACAGCGGCTGGAGCGCACTTGCCTTCGCAATCCTGGCCGCTTTTCTGATTCAGGACATACCCTTTGTGGTTGCACCTGAAGCCTCTACCGACTCCCTCGCCTACCACCTGCTGATTCCCAAAATGTACCTTGCAGCGGGAAAGGTGTACCATCTGACGCTTTTTGTTGAAGCGTACTATCCCAGTCTTGTCGAATACAACTATCTCCCCCTACTTCGTCTTTTCGATGAGATTGTTTGCAAATGCTGGCATTTCTGGATCGGAATCGCAGTGTTGATCCTGCTTGCGCAGATCGTGCGCAAAGCTGCTCCTCGCAGCAACAGCCTGCTTGGCCCGGCTCTTTTTGTTTCAATGCCGGTTGCCGCGATTCACATCGGCTGGGCCTGGAACGACTTTCTTTACACGCTGTTTGTGCTGCTTGCGCTGTTCTATCTGATGCAGCATCACATGACTGCTCCGGAACAACGAAGCAAAAATGATTTTCTGCTCTGCGGAATCATGGTGGGACTGGCTTCCTGGACGAAATACACATTTGTCATTCTGTTTCTTGCGATGCTGCTGTTGATGCTGTGGGGCTCCCGAAAATGGAAATGGGACCGCAGACAATACTGGCTTTTTTTTCTTGGAATCGGGCTGGTAGCGCCTTTCTGGCTTTTTCAAAACTGGAAATTCACAGACAATCCCACTTATCCGTTTTTAAACAGGATTTTCCAGAGTCCAGACTGGACTGAAACAGCCGACCGGCACTTCCACAATGCGCTTCGGCGCTGGGAAATCCAGAGCTGGCACTGGACAACGTTTTTCACTTTTCCGATCCACATCACACTGACTCCACGTCTCGTGGATGTACATACCGGAATTTTGCCGCTGGTTTTCATTCCACTCTTGCTGAGAAAAAGCAGCTCCCGGGGTATCTCCCTGTTGAAAGGCTACGTGGTGGCTTCTTTGCTGGTCTGGCTGGTGATCCAAACAGAAACCCGTTCGATTCTGTCCACGTTGGCGGTGCTGTTTGCGGTGGCGTCAGTTGCGTTGCAGGAAATCGAATGGAGCCGCACGTGGCACGCTACGGCAGTGATGACTCTCATCGGAGCTGCGACTGCCTCCAACTTATTCTTTACATTACTGACAACACATTATCTGTTCAGCCCCGTGCAATATCTCCTGGGAAAAGAAAACAAGTCTCAATATCTGATGCGCACGGCCGATTCACAGCCTTCGTACCATTATCTGAACACCCAACCGGGAGTGGAGCGGGTATTGCTGGTCGGACTTCACGGGCCGTATTACCTGAACCGTCCGTTTTTTTTCAGCAGTTTCTCCGATCCGCCGATCGCTGAAGTACTGACCCATGAGGCAAACACTCCAGAGGAGATCCGGCAAAAAATCCGCAGACTCGGCATCACGCACATTGTCCTGAACTCGACCGTATACGAACGGGAGAACCGGGAAGGTCTGTACTCCTGGTCTCCGCAGCAACGTGAACGATTTCAACGATTTGTCCTGGAACAGTGCCGGCCCGTGATCCGTTTTGGAAACGACCGGATTTTCGAAGTCCGTGCCGGCTAATACTTAACTGACTGGTTAAGTATTTTCTCCAGACTTGCCGTTTCCCGAAGAGCATCCGGATTGGCAGGATCCAGAGCCAGTGCGCCATGCTGCATCTGCAACGATTCCTGAAAGCGGCCAAACTGGCGAAGCACCACACCGTATGAATATTGCGCAAAGAAGCTGCGCGGGTCTTGCTGCGCAAGTTTCCGGAAGATGCTGAGGATGTGTGACTCCAGCAGTACGGGATCCTGCTGCATCCGGATTGCTTCGCGGTACCGTAGAGCGCCCTCGCTTTCTTTTCCTGCCGCGCCGAGGGCGGCAGCCAGATATATCAGGGCCGGACGGTATTCGGGAAGTGTACGAACCACGTATTCGAAACAATGCGATGCCTCCACCCCCCTTCCCGTCATCAGGAATGCTTTTCCCAGGATGAACTGCGCATCAATGTCATCAAAATAACGGAACAATGAATCGTGGTATTCAGAGTTGTCCGTAAGCGCAAACAGAAATGCCAGTGCCCAGGGATCCCCCGGAGCGTTCTCTAACGCAGTTTGAAACAGCTTGATCGCTTCCGTGCCCTGACCTCGCAGAAGCGCCGCCCTGCCAAGATACACATATAGCTCCGAAGATTGATACTGGTCCCGTTTCAGTTGATATCGACCCGCGATCAACTCTTGAAGAATGTTCTCCGCCCCGGCAGCGTCTCCCGCTTCCAAATACAGATTCGCCAAATCAAAACGGGCGGAAAAATCACCGGGCTGCGAAACCTTTGACGCCATGGAAACAAAACCGTTTCGAGTGAACAAGAGATTGGCCGGGCGGCGGGAATCGATCAGCCACGGCGCCCGGGATAAAGAAATCGCCGATTTCTGTGCAGCCTCCTGCAGCCGTCCTTCGCTGCGCAAACGATACGCCGCTGCAAGAAATTGATTGGACTCGGCTGTCCGTTTCCATAAGTGTGTTTCCTCTTTCATCAGGTCCGTCTCCAGCCAAAAGACAGCCACGAACGGCAGCAGAAAAATCACCACGATTCGCCTGCGGCTTTCGAGCAGAAACTGAAGAGTCGAACAGGCGAAAAAAAACAGAATGGGCAACAAAGATACTCTCTGTCTGGCGGACGTGTAGATCAGCAGCATGAACCCGACCTGGCTCGCAAACAACACGTACAGGAGAAGGCATCTTCTCCAGTTCCGCCATTGTAAAAACAAACCCAGCAAGGCCATCGAAGAGACTACAGCCAAAGACACGGTGGGAACGCGATCCCGCTTTAACGCCTGTTCGTTCCCGTAAGCATTGGCCAGATCATGCCACTCGTACCGGTGGAAGATGTGAAAGAACTTTTGAGCGACAAGCCGGATTGCCTGAAATGGATGGTCGCGAAGATAGCAGACTGCTTTCGAAGTCCAGAAAGCATTGGACTCGGGAATCGAGAGCTGTCTTCCCGAAATTCTCTGAGAGAACAGACGATACAACTCATGATGAACATCCGGTTGGTCGCGATACTGACGGGAAAGCTCGGTCAAAACAAGTGGATAAATCGAGCTAAGACCGCGCGATTCCGGGTTGTTTCCCTCATAAAATGCAGTTCCGGGATTCATCACAAACGGCGAAAAATGACCCAGCAAAATTGTGTTCCGGACCCAGAGTCCGCCCATACAAATCAGGAAGGGTACGAAAAAACACGCCACAGACCGGACCCATTTTGCTTCCTCTCCATTTCTGCAGCGGTAATAAAAAGGCACAAAAAGAGATACCAGCAGAAAGTTGGGACGCGTCAAAACTCCGAAACCAAAAAAGAGACCGGCCATCCAGGCGGAAGCGGCAGACCGGCGAATTGCAAAAAAGAGAAAAGCCATTGAAAAGAAAACAACCAGAGGTTCCGGTTCAAACACGTGTGTATAGCCGATCAGGCTGCGATCCAGCACAAACGTGACCGCGCCCGCAAGCGCCACTGGAGTGCGGTAATAACGCAAAAGAATTTGAAACAAGAGAGCGGAGGAAGAGGCAACCAGAACAATGTGAAGCCACTGGA